>JAQCFG010000002.1 GCA_027618255.1 Cyanobacteriota bacterium | reverse complement strand
TAATAAACTATTAGATTTGGCATCAGTCTCAGTAACAACAGTACCACCATCATTACCAGTCTTAGTACCAACAAGAATTGCTTCTAACTTATCTCCACTTGGTCCAAGTGTAGCGATGTTCATAGGGTTACCAGCAGCATCTTGCGTTAATCCAGAAGTGAAGCCTGTAAGCGCTTCATCACCATGCGTACCAATTGGCTTAATGTACTTAGCAGCGACATTACCTGTTTCAGCAAGAACTCCAGTACCATCACTTGCAAGCCCTACGCCGTCAATGTTAACGATGATTGAGTTGTCTGTTATTGACTCACCAGCGTTAAGAGCAGTTAAGAAGTTAAGAACCAAACTACCAGCTGGAAGGCTTGAAGCGTTAGCACCAAAAATATCAGTACTTGCTTGTTGGTCAAGAACAGTTGCAACAATAATTTGACCGTTAGCTCCACCGCTAGGTAGAGAATTTCCAGTATTAATTGTTACGTTTCTTAAAAGATCAGAACCGTTAGATGCACCAGCAAAAACATCACCATTGACCATTGCAGCATCATCATAGCCAGCTGAAGTAAGTTTAACGAACTTCATTCCAGTAGGTGCAGCAAAACCTGCAACTCTCTGAACTTCGTTCAGGTCAGTGATGGTGTCACCATTGTTTAGGAATAACTTACCATTACCATCTGTAATGAAAGTTTGACCATTTCTCAATTGGTTACCAGCACCTTGGAGTTCATTAATTGCTCCACCATCAGCACCGAAAGTGATTTCGCCAATACCAGCTCTAATTTCAAGCTTTAGTGGGACAACATCTATATTTGAACCTTCCAAAGATACTGTTCCAGTGTCTTCAGCCAAGGTCGGCAATGTAACTCCGTTTTGATTAACAGTCGTCGTCGCGAATGCTGGACTGACCGTTGTAAAAACGAAGGATACGAGTAAGAGTAAAGAAATAATTTTTCTTAGACTCATTGTTTCTCCTTTTTTATTTCGTTTGTTCACCCTATATTCCATATAAAATTCTCATAACACAGAGGCCAAGGGATTGGACCCCGTGTATACAGGAACTATAGTCCCAGATTTCTGGCGTTGGGTCAACTGCTTTTAACAAATTTTTAAAATCATTATTTTCTTGTTTTAATTGCTTGAGTTGTAATTACGAATTAGAATTGGCTACTGGTGAGCACTTGCAAGATTGTATAAAAAGTTCCAGCTATGTGATTAAAGAATATTAATTTTGGCTATATAATAAATGACATGTTTGCATACCTAAACGGAATAGTCACTGAGCGGAATTACAACAACTCAAGCTTGATTCTTGAAGTAAATAATATTGGTTATTTGATTTTTTCTAACACAAAAACACTTGGACAAGTTACTAAGGGACAGAAACTCTCTGTGCAAATTCATACTCAGTCAAAAGAGGATGGCATCAGGCTTTGGGGCTTTATTAGTCGTGCAGAAAAAGAGTTGTTTGAATGCTTGATTAGTGTGAGTGGCGTGGGCCCGAAAGCTGCTTTAAATATATTAAACGTGCTAAATGTTGAGGAGATTATCTCTGCAGTGCTGCGCGAGAAACATGAACTACTTTGTGTTGCACCTGGAGTTGGGCAAAAGAGTGCCAAGCGAATTATCTTAGAATTAAAAACCAAATTGTCAAATGTGAAAAGGTCAGAAATTCTTGATAACGATAATAATTATGATTCGGCAGAAGACGTAAATTCCATCCTCAGTAACTTAGGATTTTCTGCAATTGATATTGATAAGAAGTTGAGCCTTGCTAGAGAGCAAGAGATTGGGGATGACGCCGAAGAGTTGGTTAGATTTTGTATAGCTAATTAGTCTGCGAATTTCTTTACGATCGCCACGGTATTATGTCCACCAAAACCAAGTGCCTGCACTATTGCGTAGTTCACCTCACGCTCTCTGGCGACGTTAGGTACATAGTCAAGATCACAGGCTGGATCTGCTTGCTGGTAGTTGATTGTTGGCGCGATAATATCATCGCGGCAAGCAAGTGCAGCAGCTGCAAGCCCTGTAGGTCCAGCTGCACCGATCATATGACCCGTCATTGACTTGGTTGAACTTACTGCAAGTTTGTAGGCGTGGTCGCCAAAGACTTTTTTGATTGCGAGGGTTTCGCGAGCGTCATTGAGCGGCGTGCTAGTTCCATGAGCGTGAATATAATCTATGCATTCGCGCTTATCAGATAATCCAGCTGAGTCTAATGCCATCTCAATTGCTCTAGCTCCGCCGCTACCGTCTTCAGCTGGTGCAGTAATGTGATACGCATCACAACTTGCACCAACGCCAACTAGCTCAGCGTAAATCTTGGCGCCACGTTTCTTGGCTATTGATAACTCCTCAAGAGTGAAAATCATCGCGCCCTCTGACATTACAAAACCATCACGACGTGCGTCAAACGGGCAGCTCGCTTCAGCGGCTGTCGTCTGGCGGCGAGAAAGTGCCGTCATATTATAAAAAGAAGAAATTGCTAATGGGTTAAGACAAGCCTCACTTCCGCCAGTCACCATAATGTCAGCTAAGCCGTTTTTGATATACCAAAAAGCATCCATCATACTATCCAGTCCAGATGCGCAAGCAGTAGAATCAGACTTGGCTCTGCCTTGCAAACCCCACATGATCCCAATATGACCTGAAGCTGCGTTAGGCATCAAACGAATAATAGATCTAAGACCTAGTGCTTTGAGTCCGCGGTTATTCAAAATCATGGTGTCATTACAAGTCGTTGAGATTCCACCAATACCGGTACCAACAAAAGTAGCGACCTTGGTTCTGTCTGTTCCGTAGTCAGCTAATTTATCAAAATCAATTCCTGAATCTTCGATTGCATACTTAGAAGCAATTACTGCAAATTGTGATACCGGATCCATGTCCTTTGTTAAACTACGAAGGATTTTACGGTCGTCATAATAATCAGCGACATTGAAGTTCTTGATTTCACCGCCAATAGTGACCGGGCAATCATAGCCCTCCATTCTTTCAGGGCTAAGCTCAGTGATACCAGACTTGCCTGCTTTGAGGCTTGACCAAAAATCCTCAAGCCCAATACCCACTGGGGTTACTGGTCCGATTCCTGTGATTACTACTCTGCGTTCGTTAGTCATGCTACAAAAGTTTCCTTTATCTCACTAACGGAACTAGTGCCTTGCACCGTTCCGACCTTGTGTGTCGACATCATTGCAATGGTAACTGATAAATAGAACCCTGAGAGTCAGCATAACTATGTTTTTATTAATGACATTGGTATCATTTAAGGACACGCTGAAAAACGAAGTTTTTCTAGTCGGGTCCATGATAAAAGGTTGTGACCGTGCAGAACACGTGTCACATAAGGCGCGAGAAAGTCTATTTTTCAGTGTATGCTTAATTGTGGCTTTGCATAAAAACACTACATTATATATATTTGTATTCTTGTGCATCGCTGCGCTACCTTTTGTTTTTGCAAAAAAGAAGAAGGATGATGCTAACAAAGTAGTCTTTTGGCAATATTGGAGCGGTACTGAAAAAAAACCACTTGAAGATCTGGTGGCAAAATTCAACTCAGAAGATCATGACTTTGAAGTTGAGATGCTGAGCATTTCGATGCCACGCAAAAAAATCCTAATGGCGATTGCAGCTGGCGTGCCGCCTGACTTGATTCATATTGATGGAGATATGGTTATTGATCTTGGCTTGCGCGGAGGCTTACTGGACTTGGGGAATGTGGACAAGGAGGATTATATTCCAATCTATCTAGAGATGCTTAATGTCAATGCTAAGCAGTATGCAATGCCTTTGATGCCAACTTGTGACGCGATGCATATTAATAAAGGATTGCTCGATCAGTATGGCTTAGCAATTCCAAAAACACTTGATGATATAGTTGCAGCTTTTGACAAAATGAATTCTTCAGATGAAATCGGCTGGCTGCCGAGCTGGCCTCCTTGGGCTGGCAAGTTCATTGTTAGTAGCTTTGGTGGCAGTTGGGGCAACGCTAATGGCGTGACGGCAAACTTGCCAGAAAATATCGCAGCATGGACTTGGGTGCAGGACAACTTTGCAAGTAAAATTCCGCGCGATAAATTAGCAGCATTTACCGAGGGCTTCCATGCTTATCAAAGTCCTGACAATCCATTTTATTCAGGACGCATAGCAATTGAAAACAGTGGTGTCTGGGAGCATAGACTTACTGGGATTTTTGCGCCGAAGATGGAAGTGGTTGTTACGCCGTTTCCGACCTTCGTAGAAGGTCGTCGCGTCGTAGCAGAGCGAAGACGGACCGGAGCAACTCTAGTAAACATCGACGCCCTTGCCATCCCTCTTAAAGCCAAACACCCCAAAGAAGCGCAAGAGTTTATCAAATGGCTACATAAACAAGAGAACCTAGAATATCTAGCTCTTGCTCAAGGCAAATTCACGCCGCTTAAAAATCATTCAGCTGAATTTTTTAGCCGACATGAAAATCCTTATATCAATATTTTTATTGAATTATCAAATAGTCCAAATGCAAGTTATTTTCCGCAAGTCGCTTTTGCAAATCGTTACAAAAGAGAAATCAATGCTGCTTACTTGAAGATGCTCAGGATGGAAGCTAGTGCTCAAGAGGTTTTGGATGAGTTGCAAGAGAAGTTCGTGCCCAATAATTAGCCAAAAGCGAACCAGCGATACAGTTCCAAGTAGCAGCAAAAATAGCTGGTACGACTGCCAGTGGACCAAAATGCACTAGGGCAAGTACCGAAGCGAGACCCGAGTTTTGCATAGAAACTTCAATTGCTATTGCTCTAAGTTGTTTGTTGTTTAAATTTGTGTCAACTAGTTTTGGTAAATAGTAACCAGCGAGCATACCAACAGCAGTCAGTAAAAATACCGCAAGCATAACCTGAAGCAAATGCGCTTGTATATTTTCAAGCATCATCACCCGCGGGCTGCCAACGGCAACCATGATCATAATAATGATGCAAACAAGTAAGACTGAACTAAGTGAGACGATGGGCTCTAGTCGCGCTTCTTGGTTTTTAATTAAAACTTTTGTACTCAAGCCTAAAACTAACGGAATCAAAACTATTTTGATTGCTGCCCAAAACAAAGCCCAAGTATCCACTTCTATCCATTGCGATGCATAAAGCCACATCATTAATGGCAACATCAATGGTGCAAGCAAGGTCGACGTGAAAGTCATTGAAACAGAAAGTGGTAAATCAGCCTTGGCGATATACACAAGTACATTAGAAACCGTACCGCCTGGGCAAGAACCTACCAAAACCAATCCTACAGCAAGTTCCGCTGATAGTCCGACTAGTCTTGCGATCAAAAAAGCTGCAAGAGGCATGATTAAATACTGAGCTGCAACTCCAAGTGCTAAACGATGAGGCTGCTTAAAAACTTTGGCAAAATCGCCAAAGCTCAAAGTCAAAGCCATTGCAAAAATCACCAAACCAAGCATATGCTCGATATATTGTTGAAGATCCTGTTGCCACTGGGCTTGAAATAAACCAAGAGTGGCAAAAATAATTATGAGGATGAAGAAATTGCGAGAAGCCAATTGACTAATTTGTTTCATTTGTCAACAAACTCCTAGTAATGTCTTTAACAATATACAACTGCAAAAATAAAACCAAAACAGCAAAAGCTGCCAGTAAATAATTGGCGTCGTGCCAGAAATCCATCACTCCCATCGTGTTTGCAATGACCGTAAGTATCGTAAGAATAATCCCTGGAATAAGTACATAGAGATTATTTGAGCCAAGCTCCATTAAAAACAGCGCCAGTATCATCAAAGCAAGTGAAGCAAGTAATTGATTAGTAGTTCCAAAGAGCGGCCACAAAGTAAAAGCGCCCTCGACTTTGGTAATGCCATCAGAGTAGACCATCATCGAGACTGTCAGCACTGCAACTAAAGAAGCAATATAACGATTGCCCAATGGTTTGAAATTAATCAGCACTGAAATCTCTTCAAGCATATATCTTTGGATACGAAATAAAGTATCAAGACTTGTAGCAGCAAATGAAATTATAATCACCGCAATAAAAGCTGCTGCAATTTCTGGACCCAAATTAAAATGAGACATAAAACTCACAGAGCCTTGCACAAAAGCGTCAAGCCCGTGACGAGAAGCATGTGCCCAAGAACCGTAATGCTCGCACCAACCCTCATTGTTTGCAAAACCAGCACTAGCTGCAATCACCGCAAGCAAAGCAAGGAAGCCCTCTAAGAGCATGCCGCCATAAGCAATTGGACGGATGTCAGATTCTTTGTTGATTTGCTTAGCGGTAGTACCACTTGCAACCAAACCATGTGCGCCGCTTATCGCGCCGCAAGCAACAGTAATAAACAAAAACGGAAACCAAGAACGCTCGGCTTCAAAATTAATCATCGGCGCAACCATCTCTGGCTTAGTTACAAAAATTCCAACAACAAGAATTCCGAGTCCCACAATAATCTGGTGAGAGTTGATATAATCGCGCGGCTGCAATAAAACCCAAACTGGCAAAACTGAAGCAATAAATGCATAGACAAGCAAAACCAAAACCCAAAGGGCAGTGGCAATACCCGGTTCAAACCAAAGAGTCAAATCTATTGGATACTTCACTCCAAGCGGGATACTTGCATACAATAAAGCAAGCGCAATCAAACTTGGCACTAGTGCGTGCAGCTTGGACCGGTACAAGATCTGTCCCATAATAAGTGCAAGAATCGAAGCGATGATAGTAGGCAAAACCGAACTTGGATAAGTCACAAAAAGTCTGGCTATCACCACCGAGAAAGCTGCCGTCACAATCCATAACAGAAAAACAATAATAAACAATAAAGCGATTTTGGATTTCTTTGGTAAAAACTGCCCGGCAACTTCAGCAAGTGACTGAGCCTTATTGCGCACCGAGAGAAACAAAATCCCCATGTCATGAACTGCACCCATAAATATATTACCTAGCACCACCCAGGTGAGCGCTGGTAGCCAGCCCCAATAGACAGCAATACAGGGACCAATGATTGGTGCGACACCAGCTATAGAGGCATAGTGATGCCCGAACAAAACCCATTTGCGAGTTGGCACGAAATCATCACCGTCTTCAAACTCATGAGCTGGGCTTTTACGACTGTCGTCTAGTTTGAATATTTTTTTAGCAAGAAAAGATGAGTAGAGGAAATAACCTAGTAGGTAGATCACCATTATTAAAGCTACAAGGAAGTCAGCACGCATAGGGGGTGAGCTTAGTATATTAGATTCTAAGTAATAACACAAGCATGGCTAAATCCCTCTACTTAAACGAAACAAGTCTAATGAATTCTGTGTCTACAACGGTCCTACTGTCTGGACAGGGCTTATTGGCGCTGTTGCCTTTGGAGATAATTCCGACTTTCAAAACAAGTCTATTAGACCTCTTTGGAAACCGAAGGTTTCGTGTAATGAGGTCTTACAAAAGACCCAAAATCGAAGATTTTGGTAGAGTTCTTTCGGACCCATTTATGGGTTTCGAAAGAACTCTATTAGTTCTTAAAAAACAAGTTGATACTTAGTATCAGAACCAGCTCCTAGTTTCTGTATAAATTCTTTGTCCGTTAAGGTCTTTAGGGATCTTTGTATCGTTCTGCGAGGCAAGTCTATGTCTAGTTCAAGATCTGAGATTTTTAATTTTGGCTTTGGATTGTTTTTAAAGCTAATGAGCACAGTCGTTGCTGACTCACTTAGTTTTTGGAGCTTTTGGTATTTAGCATGGTAGAAATGTACATCGGCAATAGCTGATTTAATAATTTTGATAAAAAACCAATGCAAAGAATCCAAGTTATAACGCTGAGGATCGGCATAAAACTTACCCAAGGAGCTTTGTTGCAATACTTTGTAGTATTGGGTCTTGTTTTTTTCAATTTGACGATCAATTGAGATATAGCTAACGACTGTTGCTAAATATTTATTGGGAGATTGCAAGAGACTAAGCAAAAACAAAGCACGCCCGAGCCTGCCATTACCATCTTGAAACGGATGAATCGCAAGAAAACGAAAAACAAACTCAGTACTAAAAAGAATTGTCCATGGATACTCTTTAATATGCAGGTTATACCATCTTACAAGTTCCACCATCGCTGTTTCAGTGATAATACCTGGGCTAGCAGGTTCCAGCACCGTCCTGTTCTCACCAGTATCATGATTGTGAGAAATAACTTTATTCTCTGAGCTTTTATACTGACCAGCGAAGTGCTGAGCTTTGGGATAATGTTGTAATAATTTATAGTGTAAGCCCCAGACAATAGTTTCAGTCAATGGATACAATTCGCGGAATTGTTGAAATACGACTTCTAATATTTCTTTACAACCAATTACCTCTTCAAGACTTCTCTCCCTGTCTTTGGAGAGCTTGTCTAAGATAAAGGATTTCTTTTCTTCAAAAGCAGTAGTCTTAGCATCTTCTTGTAATTGGGTGTCTATCCATTCAATTTGATTATCGGTGAGTACCGCATTTTCTATTCTTGTTGAGCTACCGATATTGCTAATCAGGGCTTGATGATTTAAGTAAAACTTTTCCGCTTCACTAGACTCCTCAATTAGATTGCAGGCCTTAATTAAATCAGCTTGCAAATTGTGCAATTCTACTAATAATTCTTGACTTGGTTCAGTGCTGAGTACCATCTATAGCTATTATGCCACATTGCGCCACTTGCGCAGCTAAATTGTGGCGCAATGTGGCGCGATTGTAGTTAATCAGGGTCCAATACGACCCTATACACGCTATACTTATCTGGTTCAAATGGGCAAAGACAAGCGATATCTTATAGTCGGCGCAGGCTTTTCTGGAGCAATTATTGCTCGTGAGTTAGCCGAACAGGGCTCTTTTGTCGAGGTGATTGATCAGCGTGATCATATTGCTGGCAATTGTCATAGTCAAAGAGACCAAGAGACTGGCGTGATGGTTCATAAATACGGACCGCATATTTTTCATACTGATAATCAAGAGGTTTGGGACTATGTTAATCGCTTTGATACCTTCATGCCTTATGTCAATAGAGTTAAAGCCGTAAGTCAAGGCAGGGTTTTTAGTTTGCCCATTAATTTGATGACGATTAATCAGTACTACAACAAAACCATGAGCCCAGATGAGGCGCGTGCTTGGATCGAAGAGATTGCGGATACTAGCATTGAAGACCCTGAGACTTTTGAAGAGCAAGCCATGCGTTTTATTGGTAAGGATCTTTATTATGCGTTTTTCTATGGTTATACCAAAAAACAATGGGGACTTGAGCCGCGTGAATTACCAGCAAGTATATTAAAGCGATTGCCGGTGAGATTTAATTATGATGATAATTATTTCAATCACAAAAATCAAGGCATGCCGCTTAATGGCTATAGTCACATCATCAAAGGAATTCTTGATCACCCAAATATCAGCGTCAAACTCAATACAGAGTTTGATCATGCCATGGAGAAAAACTATCAGCATGTTTTTTATAGTGGTCCGATCGATCAATACTTTGACTATAAGCTTGGTGAGCTTGATTATCGTACGCTTCGTTTTGAAGAATTGCGCGCTGATGGTGACTTCCAGGGTACTGCCGTGATCAACTATTGCGATGAAGAGGTTCCTTATACAAGAATCTCTGAACATAAGCATTTTGCTCCATGGGAAAACCATGAGAAGA
The DNA here is from genome assembly GCA_027618255.1 of Cyanobacteriota bacterium. Lineage (NCBI taxonomy): Bacteria > Bacillati > Cyanobacteriota > Cyanobacteriota bacterium. The sequence goes on along the minus strand of JAQCFG010000002.1, from coordinate 52,163 downwards.
CAATTTACTTCAAGGAATACAGCAGTAAACACATACCAGGAGAGACTATTCCTTACTACCCAATCAGGCAAGCCAAAGAAAAAGCATTGCTTGATCAATACCTGGAACTTGCTGAAAAACAAGATGAGGTTAGTTTCATTGGCAGACTTGGTACTTACCAGTATATGGACATGGATGTCACTATTGCAGCAGCCTTAGAAGTCGCAAAAGAGTTTTTGAAAAGACCGGAGAAAGTCAATGGCTGATCAAAAAGTAGCAGCGGTCATTGTTACGTATAATAGGCTTGAGAAACTTAAACTAGCAATCTCGTCAGTCTTAGCTCAAAGCATTGACTATGTAGTTGTCGTCAATAACAAATCAACAGACAATACCAAGGACTGGCTCTCTAAGCAAACTGACTCACGCCTGATGATTCTCAATATGGAAGAGAATAGCGGCGGCGCGGGTGGTTTTTATCACGGGACTAAACATGCAACCGAAAACACTGACGCTGACTGGGTTTTGATCTATGATGATGATGCTTATCCAAGTGAAGGACTTATTGATAAATTCAGAAAGATCAAACCTGACCCGAAAGTGGGTGCAATTAGTTGTAAGGTTGTCACACCTGATGGCAAAGTGGCGGACTTTAACAGGCCAGGACTTAATCCATTTAAATCATTCAAGAGATTCATAAAGTATTTCTTTGTAAAAGACAGTCATTACTTGAGTTACCAAGAGCTTGAGAACTCAAATGACGTGACTGTAGATTACTCTAGCTTTGTTGGGTTTTTTGTTAAAACCAAAATAGTTAAAGAAGAGCTTGGCTTACCGCGCAAAGAATTATTTATCTATTGTGATGATTGGCTTTATACTCTAGAGCTTTCCAACCTTGGTTATAAAAATGCTTATCATTCTGACTTGGTTTTCTATCATGACTCAGCGACTTTTGTTGATAGTTACGATGATCAAATCTGGAAGAAGTACTATGCCTACCGCAATTCGCTGCATTTCTACAAAACCGCTGCTGGATTGTTGTTCCCGCTTGTTTTCCTTGCTAAATTAACCAGCTGGATTTTGCACTCAAGACACTACAAAAAGAAAAAAGAATATTTTGGAACTATAATCCGCGCTTGCAAAGATGGCTTCATGCTCAAGACCTTTAGTCCCGTCGTAGCAGAGCGAAGACCGGAAAAGGAGCTAGTCAGTTGAGCAACTCTGATCTCGCACTACTCTACAAAGAAAAAGACCAAGTAGCAATTCCTACTCACAATGATCCCGTGACCGTCGTCATGGTGACTTATAACAAACACAAATATATTAGAGAATTGATTCTCTCTTTTGAGCACTTGAATTACGACAGAAAACTCTTAAACATCATTGTCATAGACAACGCATCAGCAGACGGTTCTGAAGAAAAACTAAGAGCTGAGTTTGGAGATGCAATCACAGTAATTCAAACTGGCGCCAATCTTGGTGGGGCTGGTGGTTTTAATACCGGCATGCGTTACGCTATCGAGAAACTAGGTAATGATTATATTTGGCTACTGGACAATGATGTAGTAGTACACCCCAACTCTCTTAATTGGTTAATGGATACTATCAAAAAGAATCCAGATGCAGCGGCAGCTGGTTCAATGATACTCCAGCTTGATAAACCAGAACTTATTAGCGAGATTGGTGCGTTTATGGATTGGGGCAAGGCTCGAGTTGATATGCAAAATGCTGGCGAGAATTTCACAAAAATCACCGATGACTTACTGCAAGAGCGTAAGGTAGAATACTGCGCGGCAGCTTCCCTACTCAAAACCCGTAAGTCAATCACCAAGCTAGGTTACTGGGATGATTTGTTTATTCATTTTGATGATGTTGATTGGTGCTTGCGTGCTCCAAAACAGGGCATGGCAATTTACTGTAATCCAAGATCGATTGTTTTTCATGAGTCACTTCAATGCAAGCAAGCTACTTGGATTAAGTATTATAATATTCGCAATTTGCTTTATCTATACTTGAGACACAAACCTCTTGCTCTGCCTTTGGTTTTAGCTAAATTTGGTGCTTGGTCTGTATATTTATTTTTGCATGGCTACTACTCCAATGCTGGATTAGGTTTTAAAGCAATATGTGATTTCTTTCGTGGCAAAAAAGCCCAGCAGGAGTTTCCACTAGAGAAATATCAAAGCATGGATAAATTTGAAGCCAAGGACAGAATCTATATCTTCCTGAACCAAGAGAACTTAGATCAGTTTCTTGATTTAACAGGCTTAGAGATCAATGAAAATAGCAAGACTATTCTTTATAGTGATGGCTTAGTCAAAGCAATTACTCAACAATTGGATATTTTCTTTGATAAGCGAGAGCTGATTATGGATGGGGCTTTTGAGAGTAGCTTTTTCTTCCCTTGTTTTAAAAAGAAGCTCGTTGTTTATCCGGGTTACAATACTATGGTGGATAAATCATGAGACCTATTTTACTTACGACCATCCCTAAAGCCGGCACTTATTTCTTAGCTGAAATCCTCAGCGAAATTGGCGCAAAGAATAGACACCTTCACGTTGCCAAGAATCACGCAGAAAATCTTTTGCTTTTTGGAGAGGAGGTAAATAAATACACTCCCTCCAAAGCCAAAGTACCACTTAATATAGATCAAGCTCTTTATACAGTGCAAGCTGGCGAGTTTGTTTTTGGACATATCGCAAAACCGCTCTTGAATGACTTTGCTATGAAGCATTTCAAAATCATTTATTCTTTTCGCGATCACAAAGAAGCAATGCAGGCAGAGTTTTATTGGTTCCGCGAGGTGCGCCGTGATATGCAAGATGAGTTTACTCAATACAGTGACCTCAGTGCTCAAGATCATTTCATCAAGTATCTTGAAATTTTTGGACCAACAAGAGTGAAGTTGTTTAAGTTCTTAGATATGTGGAAAACGGAGCCTGGTGTAACCCAAATCGATTTTAATAAATTCAGATCTGATAGCAAATATGCTCAAGCCAAGATCATAGAGATAGCTAATGATATTGGTATCCCAGTGACTGAAGCAAGAGCAGCCGAGATACTAGATACTTGCCTAAACAAAGACACCAAGACCAAAGTCAAAAGAGATAAGTCAATAAATCTCTGGAACGCTGAAGCCAATAAGATCTACGACAAATTGCAGGGTAAACAGAAGTTTTATGATGTGGTTTATCCAATTTATTGGGCTGGCAAAAAGTTGTTACAACCGAATTAGCACCATCGTTCCAAAGAGACTTGTCGCATAATAAGGAATTATCCAGTGAGGCAACACGCAAATCGTTGCGGTTGCTATCTTTTTAAGCGACCTATTCCCTCTACTGCCGTAGAAACCTCTTGATGATTAGCATCCGGCAAATGCAACAAACTCACTGCCCTGTCATCTCGCTCTATGCCCTTAGATCTATTCACTAAAGCTCGAGCACGCTGGTAATTAGCTTCAGTATGCCATCTTGGAATAAGTTCATCGCTGGTGCCTTGCTCGCCTTCAATATTTGCTAAGAAGTCCATAGACTCAACATAGGGATAAACAAAATCCAAATTATCATGGTGACTGATTGGTTTGTCCCTGACAGCTGCCCAAACAGGATATTGCAATAAGCCACCGATCAAAGGTATAGTCTTCTTGACTCGCTCTCTAGCGATTGCACCAAGATCCTTGAAAGGACAGCGCAAATCTAATTTACCCCAATGCTCCTTGGCATCAACTACAGCAAGCCGCTTGACCCGCAAAGCAAGAGCGTTGATCAGAGCGTCAACTCCCAAAGAACAAGCAGTGAAATTAATATCTTCGGGTTTATATTTTTTCTCAAGAATCAAGACATTAATCGCCGCATCAATATCATCAGCCATAGAATCCTGACTAGGCTGATATCCCATCATATTGGTGTCATAACCACGATAGCTCAATAGCAAAATGTCATCTCCTTCAAGGTATGCTTGGTGCAAAGCAACCTCGCTCATATAACCAATGCCACCACTACGGCCAGGACAATAAACAAACACTTTCTTCTTTCCTGTCTCAATTGGTGATTGAATATAAATTGCTTTTATATGATTTTGCGGCTTCGCTGTGCTTAATTGAGTTCTATCTTTAAATTTGATCTTTACAGGCTTGATATTTTCTATCCCCTGCTCATAGAGATATTGCAAAACTGACTGCGGATCTTTGTCTTTCAGATCCAAATCTTCTCGCGCTCTGAGCTTGGCCATCTTTTCGGGCTGGAAAGTACCATTCTGCAAAAGCTTATCGACTGGTCTTGTGAGCCATTGCATGGTAGAAGCTGGTAACAAACCCAAGATTTTTTTGCGGGGTATTTTTTCTACCGGGCAGTAAGAATCCAGCCACCAATAGCGCTCGGTTGGTTTTAAAATATATTCTTCAGAATCAACAGAAAAAGACTGCGGTCTGTTTGCAATTTGCAGTGCCTGATCTCTTGGTAAACGGTTTATACGATCAGGACTCAAGTCTTGGATTCTCCGAGCGCTATTCTTTTGAGTTTGCGGACTTGATCCTAGTTGATCGCCTACTCTTTTAATCATTTCGTTATTATTGTAACATGATTAACTGAGTGCAACTTGTTGATTTGCCAACATTGGGGCAATACGCTCAAGCGCCTCTTGGTTCTTCTTCCACTTATCCTGCTTTGGTTTTTCAAACATTGAAGTGCTGACTACAGGCGGCTTCTCAGCGTATTGCTGGAGCTTGCCTTCATAAGGAACTTCAATAAAATCAGTAATTGATTTAACAGTAGTTGCTGGATCAGAGACCAAATCTTCATACTTCACTTTAATTACTCTAGAAGAGTCCAACTGATCAAGATCACGAAGAGCATATTGATTTGATTGAATCCATTGATGCGCGCATGTTTCTTCAAGAGATTTACCGTTAAATTCTCTCCAGCCAGGTGGCAAAACATACTCCCACTTAACATAGTCAAAATTGCTCATCTTAAAATCACTGTCATCAAGCTGAGGGAAACGTTGATGATTAATCCAGGAAGCGTTCTTGCGCCAGCCTTCCATGAGTGAACTGATATTGGCGTTGGCTTCTCTTTGTATAAAAACAAATCGTGCATCAGGAAATAATTGATTCATAAAAGCTACTCGAAAACAATTGCGCGGAGTTTTTTCAAGTAGCCGGTAATCTCCAACAAAAACATCTTTGACAAATGCATTCCATAATTTAAGTGGACCCACCAATGGGTTTGGAATCGGCAAGTGATGAGTTAAGCCTCTGATTTTGAGGTGATTAATAATCCAATAAGAAAGTGCTTCATTATTGACACTATATTTATTAAATTGATCCAAAAGATATTCTTTGAGCTCCGGAGTCATATCACCAGTTGTCAAACTATCATCAAGTGCAATTGGATTAAGCAAGCCCTTGTGATAAGCGCCTTTGATGACATTCCAGCTCTCTCGATAAAGCGTAAACAATTCCTTACTTTGATTAAGGATATTAAATAGCATCGTTGTCCCTGAACGGGGGCAGCCGATGATTATAACTGGGTCTTTGATCGCCATTCTGGCTATTTTAGCATGGGAAACAAACCATTATGACTGCCAATTCAACTTCTAGTACCGAAGCATCAGCTCAAACAAATTTTCAAAAAAGCAATCTCGCAAAGTCAGCAGCTTCTACGAAGCTGAGCTCTATTCACTTTGCTACAAAACCTTTTTTGAGGAATTGTTTTAGCGATGCTTCTATAATTAATACCTGGGACAATAGACTTGTTTCAGAATGTTCAAGAGCAAGGCTTGCGAGAACCCGAAGGGTTTACCCGAAGTTTGCTCTAGCAAATAAGGGTGAGCATAACACAGCTATTGGACATTCTGGGACAAGTCTACTGTACTTCAAGAGTTATAAATTCACTAAGCACTTGATACTTCACTTCACCAATCCCTGACACCCTCTTCAATTCCTCAATGGCATTAAAGCGCCCATTAGCAGCGCGATCATCAACAATGCGCTGAGCTAAAGTAGGACCGATACCTGGTAGATTTTCGTACTCACGCCAATCAGCAAGGTTGAGATTAATTTTATAAGCCTTAACAAGATCAGACTTGGGTTCAATCATGTAGTGTTCAAATTTGTAATCACGACTAAAATAAATGCCAATACTAAAAGTAATGCCAAACAACAAAATCCACAAAGCTAGCTTTTTCATGCTGGACTCAGAGTCCCAACGCACATCATTTTTTGGCATCGTTCTAAAGTTCTAACAATTTGAGAGCCGTTATTACCATCGCTGGTTGGCACCGCTTTGTTTTCAATACAGTCAAGAAAATGCTTACACTCAAGTCTCAGTGGTTCATCATTAGAATAAACTGGTTTCTCTACAGTCAAGGAACCATCAGCGTTACGACTATAAATTTCTAGTTTGTTTTCTTTAAAGACATCATTGAGCACGGCTGTTTTTTTGCTGCCGTTAACAGTTAAGAGAGCTTGTTTTTGAGGATCTAGCCAACTGTTATGGATATGAGCACCGATATTGTTGGGAAAGAGCATATCCAGATGAACAACATCAATCACTCCATCATCATCACTAGCCCAAGCGCGAGCAGCAAGAACATCTGTGGGTTCAGCAGAAAGTATATAAGACATCATTGAAAGATCATGCGGCGCAAGATCCCACATCACGTCAGAATCATTTCTATGATTAGGATTAAAATTACGTCTATCAGAATTGAGATAATTAATTTGTCCAAGCTCACCGGATTCAATTAGGCTTTTGAGTTTATTTACAGCTGGATGGTACAAAAGCAAATGTCCAACCATCAAAACAATATCCCTTTCTTGAGCGATACTATGTAGCTCTTCAGCTTCACTAAAGTTTTGTGCCAATGGTTTTTCTACATAAACATTCTTGCCAGCAAGTAAAGCCTTACGAGCTAATTGATAATGAGTACTTGCCGGTGTTGCAATAACCAAACCATCGATATCATCTCTTGCAAGCAGCTCATCGATAGAATCAGTGACTTCTACGCCACGGTAATTATTCTTAATGTATTCAACAGTGCTAGGATTTTGATCACAAACATATGACAGAACCCCAAGCTCGCTAAAATTGCGAACTAAGTTCTTACCCCAATGACCACAACCTACGACAGCAATCTTCATTTGAATCTCCTGAAACTCCTTTCTGACGCTCAACGCTGCTAATCATAGCATTATGCGCGAATCCGTAATACTATATAATATTGAAACTAATGGTATTACTCTTGTATTCCGTACCCCTTTCAAAATAAAGAGTATAAGTACCTTTCTTCATTTTTTTGTCAGTTGCAAAAAATAATTGGACGCCTTCTTTACCTCGTTCCAATTTCAGAATTTCCATTGTTTCTAATTCTTTAGTTTCTGCAGATTTGTAAAAAACCTTAATTGCCTCTTGATCTTCACCTATCTTGTCAACATTAATGGAGAACTCATCACCCGCTTTAACTTCAAGAGCATCCTTGCCAGGAATAATCGACGGTGGAAAGACTTGCGAGCCTTCAATAAAATAATCACGAATCACAGAACTGTTATTGATATGCAATCTACCTTCAAGAATATTCTGAATCTCAGTTGTCCTGATTAAACCATCAAACTCAAAGCTCTCTTCCAGACTAGTATAGAGGTTCTGGTCCTTGTGAAATAAAACATTCCAAGAGTCTTTATTGTTACCATCAGTACGCCAAAAAAATCTTTGGCTGTTGTTATGCATTTGCAAAACACCGATGCCATCTTTTAGATCCATTGACTTTGGTAGAAAAGTGACTTTGATAGCTTCTGATATTTCAGCAGCTTCTCCGTTAGTGATCAATTTAGCTGTACCCGGATAATCACCAGGCGGGAAATCGACAACAGAAGTATCAAACCCAAGCATTTTCTTAATATCAATACAAGAACTTAAGCTGCATTGAATTATAAGTAATATCGCAATTAATTTCAGAACAGAATTCATTCTTTATCATTATATACGCATAAAGCTTCATGTGAAAGTGTACTGTCTTTCATAAGGATGCACTAAAAATGCAAAGTCTCAACCCTTATCTGTCACGTGCTCTGCACGGACAGAACCTTTTTTCATGGACCCGACAAGAAAAACTTCGTTTTTCAGCGTGTCCATACGCAACAAATTCTAGTTCTAAGTCTTGGCTGCTGTTAAACTATTTGAGTGAAACGAAGTCACATCATTTTAATTCTTCTTGGCTGCATTATGTTATTAACTGCTAGTTATTTCCTTTATTGGGAAGAAAATAAGATTACACCAGATCAACCAATCCAGCAAATTGATAAACCAGACGCTATCAAACTTGAAAAGCAGCTTAACATCATGATATTAGGAGCCGATTCTCTAATTCCAGGCAAACTAGAAGGTTGGAACGGCAGGTCTGATGTCATTGTAGTTGCCAATTTTAATCCTTTTACCAAACAAGTCTCCATCATTAGTATTCCGCGAGACACTTACATAGAGCTCAAAAAACACAAAGATATTCATAGAATCAATTCCGCCAATCAACTTGGCGGTTACAAACTCAGTAAGCGAGTGGTTCAAAAACTTTTGGGGTTAAAAATCGATCACGTAATTGTCTTTAGTATGAAATCAGCTATCGAATTATTAGAAACCATTGGACCTGTTAAAATTTTTGTGCCCGTTGATATGCAGTATCACGACTCCAAAGCTGGCTTACATATCAACATTAAAGCAGGCTTACAAAAATTAAAAGGTGCACAAATTATGAACTTCTTGAGATATAGGAATATCGACAAGGGGGATATTGGGCGTATAGAAAGACAACATATTTTCTTTAGAGCAGCACTCAAACGCCTCTCCGAACCAGCAATGATCTTTAAAATGCCTAGTGTCTTACTCAAAGCAGGTCAAACCTTTACTACTGACTTAAGCTTCAGGGAGTTATTTGAACTAGGAACTTTGCTAAGATCTTTATTACCAAGCTCAGACAATAAAGAAGATGCCTGGGATTTCAAAAGCTACATAGTACCAGGCAACTTCAGCAGTGACGGCTCTTGGTTACCAAAATATCCAGAACTCAAAGCTATGGTGAAAGAAATCAAACAACAATGAAAATACTCAAAAAAAACAAATCACGCAAATTAAGAATCTTCAATTTTTGGCGAGGAAACAATAAAGATCGTTTTGCACTATTTGGAATTATTGCTGGCATCTGGCTTCTCATTAAAGCGCTTGAGGAATTACTACCAAATAAATATCTCGACAAGTTACCTTCTGATGTGTCTTTGACTCTACTGGGCATGATGATAATGCTAATGATCTTCCATGCAATTTTTATTTTTGTTGCACAGTATCATAGACGTCGTAATCCGCGTGAATTAAGTGGGTCTTATAAGCCAAGTATTGATATTTTCATTTCTGCGCACAATGAAGAAACTGTAATTGCTGCAACCCTCGATAGATTACTGCAACTTAGTTATACAAACTTGCAAATTTATATAATCAACGATAGGAGCCAAGACAAAACTCAAGAAATCATTGACTCTAAAGCGAAAAGCTCCAATGGTAAGATCATTGCCATTAATAGACCGCAAGATGCTTTCCCGGGCAAGGCTGCAGCACTCAACGATGCGCTCAAGGTCTCTCAGGGAGAGGTAATCCTTGTGCTGGATGCTGATGCCGTAATCAAAGAAGGCTTCATCGAGAATATTGTTGCCTATCTAGATGATCCACTAGTTGCAGCCGTCCAAGCACAAAAAGTAATTTCTAATCCGGAAGCAAATTTGCTAGCACGCCAGCAACTCCATGAATATGCAATGGATACTTATTTACAAATGGGCAGAGATAGTATTCGCGGCTCTGTCGAATTACGCGGCAATGGACAATTGATTAAACGAGAAGCGCTTGAAGATGTTGGTGGTTGGAACGAAGAAACTATTACCGACGATCTTGATCTTTCTACTTGCCTGCACGTCAATGGTTGGGACATTCGTTTTAGTCCGGAGAACCAAGTCTACGAGGAAGCCGTAACCACACTTGATGGTTTTATCAAACAGCGTCGTCGCTGGGCTGAAGGTAGCATGAGAAGATATCTCAATTATTTTTTACAACTGCTCAAACCAGGTAATTTAACTTTGAATCAAATCTTTGATACTTTATTTTTCTTAGGAGAATTCAGTATTCCTCTTTGGTTATCATTAGATGTGATTTATGAAGTGATTCGTTTTGCCAATGGACGTGAGACCTATCTGACTTCATTAATGTATTTAAGTATCTGCTTAACGATCATTATTGGTGTTTCGATGTTTAATGGTTTGCGTATATATAAAGAACAAAAAGTCTTGGAAGCTCTTGGTAATACCATAGTGGGAATCACTTACATTCTACTGAGCTGGAATCTCATAATCATGATGACTTATCGCAAGATACTCTTTAGCAGGAGTGTTGGGACTTGGGCAAGGAGTCCCAAACTAGGTTAGAGAGTTGTCGGGTAATGCCCAATAGCTGCGTTACGCTCGTCCTCATTTATAGTAATAAACTTCGGATAAACCCTTCGGGCTCGCAAGCCTTGCTATTGAACATTACACAACAACTCTACCCTATATCAACGCCAGGGTTTATGTCGTTGATATACCCCCCTGGGGTATATCAACAATAGCGGAGGACTTTTTTGCTAATATTAGATTGCGTACATACGCATAGACACAATAAGTGGAAACAACAAATACAAGAAGCCTTGAACCGGTTTCTAATACGATTATTGGCCCTGCAACAGAGCCAAATAATAGTATTGGGCAAACCGTGGCAGAGGCTAATATTCCTCCAGAGACTCACTCAGCAGAGCAAAGTCAGGCGCAAGCTATGTTCAAATTGGCTGCAATAAATCAACAGCCATTACAAGAAACTACTAAGGACGTCAAACAAGACAATGGAACCCTTGCTTACATACGCAAAAATTATCCTTCATGGTTCAATTGGTCAACAATGATCCTTCATACTCTCGGTGCGATGCTACCTTTTGTTTCTGTAGTACCACAAAATGTCAGTAAAGCAGTTAAAGATTTTGCTATTAAATTCTCTCGCTATGGAATATCTGCAGTAAAAATTCACACTGGTCTTGAAGCCCTCAGTGGCAAAAGAATGTATGAAGCAATTGCAAGAGTCCTGCCAGCATTTATTATTCCAGGACTCAAGCTACCATTTTTTAATTTCCACTTAGCTTACGGTTTATCCTCAGGAATCAACGTAGTGCTTGAACATATGAACGATAGAATTGGTGAACTCAGTAAAGATGATAGTGTCAAAACCAACAATAAAAAAGTAATTGATGGTTTCAAATCAATGCTTCATGATCTTATCAACGGTGTGCATATCAAAGAGAGAACCAAACTAGGACTAGCTTTAGGGGGCGGCGCGGCAATGATTGCCGGTACAGTTCCGGCATTACTCTTTGCTCGAGATAGCCTGAATTCATGGGCATCCAAGCTCTTTGGTTCAGTCAGAGCCATAGGTGGCCTGATGGGCGATCTGAGTATCATTTTATTCTCATCAAAAACCGATCCAGAAGAGAAGCGTAAAGAACAACTAGTTGGATCTTTCTATCTAATCCCAAGCATGATGGACTTCATGCAGAGATGGATTACTCAAAGCTCAGACGCTAATGAAATCTTTAATCATGCCAAGACAGCACTCAATACAATTGCTGAAGTGCTATGGTCTAGTCTTTCTACTGATAGAAACATAAAACAAGCTAGCGCGGGAGATGGGAATGGGGAGAAGGGCATAGGGAAGAGGGTAACTAATCGAAACAATATTCATATGGCACAGGCAATTTAATTAACTACACATCCCTATTCCCTTCCTTACTTCTTCTCTATCATCAAAATGAATTGTCTCAGTTCTAAGTATTTGATAGTCCTCATGTCCCTTACCAGCAACCACCAATACATCTCCCTGCCTAGCTTCTGCAACGGCAGCTTGAATTGCCTGTCGCCTATCAGCAATGACTTTGACTTTATTCAAATCAGGAATCCCCGTTAATATATCCGCAATGATTTGATCTGGATCCTCACTACGCGGGTTGTCCGAAGTCACATAAATATAGTCAGCCAAGTCATAAGCAATCGTGCCCATCTTAGGACGCTTGGTGATGTCTCTATCACCGCCACAACCAAATAAACAAATCAATCGTGAGTCGTTAGCATGATCCACCAAGCCTCTTGCTCCTTGAAGTACATTCAATAATCCATCAGGGCTATGAGCATAGTCAACGACACAGGTAGGACTAGTTTCAGTTTGAATTACTTCAAAACGTCCAGCCACAGGTGGAATCTTTGCAAGTTGTTTTTGAATATCTTCAAACTTGATTCCTTCCTCAAGTGCAACTGCAATTGCAGCCAGTGAATTATAAACATTAAACTGACCGTTAAGTTGCAAAGCCACTTCGCCGAGCCTATTGCCCTTGGCAACTACGGTATAGCTCATACCAGCTGCGTTATATTCGATAGACTTGTTTTGAAAGTCGGAATTATCTCCAAAGGCAACACGCGCATTCCGCGCGGTTGCTACCTTTTTTTGAGCGACCTGTACATCGAAACTGTGTTTCGAAACAGGTCTAATATCAATCGCCTGATAATCAGCATCTGCATTCAGCGCGAAACTAAAACTTGTTAAAGAACCTAGTTTATTTTTGAAACGCTCGTAATATTCATCATCGGCATTGAGCAGCACATACTCGCTGACTTGCTTGAACAGTTTGGCTTTCGCTTCAAAATAGTTATCCATGGTCACGTGATAATCCAAATGATCTTGAGTTAGATTAGTTATCACAGCCGCCTTGTATTGAAGTCCAGCGACACGTTTTTGTTCAAGTGCGTGAGAACTCACTTCCATTGCCAGATATTTAAAGTTGTGATTAACAAGATCAGCCAGTATTCGATAAATCTCTTTAGACTGAGGCGTAGTATTACCAAGATCGTCATAATCCGCTTTAGCAGAAGTTTTGAGGCCCATGGTTCCAAGCAAAGCGGTCTTTGGCAAAAGCTCTTGCAAAAGATGCGTCATAGTAGTTTTGCCATTAGTACCAGTAACTGCAATCAAGTCAATCGTTTGATCTGGCTTGCCGTAAAAGTCAGAACTAAGTCTAGCAAGCTCTTGACGAGAGTCTTCAACAACACAAAGCTCTATCCCCTCTGGCACAGTAATTTGTTTTTCAGCAATAATTAAAACTGCTCCTTTATTTATTGCAGCTTTAATATAATCATGACCATCAACATCATCACCAATAATTGCAACAAAGATAGAACCTGGACTCACTTGTCGTGAATCGTAGTGGATATCTGTGTATTGTCCAAGATCCTTCATTAGTATTCATTATAGCAAGACCAAAGAATAGCTGCCTCAACTTCAATTTGCGGCACCGTAGTATAGCCAAAACAAATTTCAAAACAAGCAAATGATATACTAGGGTGATGCTAAGCAAACGCATCATCCCATGCCTAGACGTAGATAAAGGAAGAGTAGTCAAAGGCACCAACTTTGTAGAGATTCGTGACGCCGGTGACCCAGTGGAACTTGCAGCTCACTACTACAAGGAAGGCGCTGACGAGCTTTGCTTTCTTGATATCACCGCAAGCCACGAAGAGCGCAAAGCAACTTATAAAATCATCGAAGCAACAGCCAATCAAGTATTTATTCCACTCACGGTTGGTGGTGGTGTCAATAGCTGCGACGATGTAGCCAAGCTCTTACAAGCCGGCGCCGACAAGGTAGGTATCAACTCTGGTGCAGTGCGCAATCCACAACTTATTAAAGAAGCCGCTGATCACTTTGGCTCACAGTGTGTGGTAATTGCAATCGATGTTAAACGTGTTGGTAAGTCCTGGAATGTTTTTGTTCGTGGTGGTCGTGAAGACACTGGACTTGATGCTCTTGAATGGATCAAACAAGTCACTGATCTTGGGGCTGGTGAGATCTTACTGACTAGTATGGATGCTGACGGCACCAAAGCTGGTTACGACCTTGATATTACTGCTAAAGCAGCTCGCTTAGTTAATATCCCAGTGATTGCAAGTGGTGGTGCTGGCAATTGCAAAGATATCATAGATGCATTTAACGTAGGTGCTGACGCCGCCTTGCTCGCCTCATTATTACATTACAAAGAATTGACTATTGCTGAGATTAAACAGAAGATGTTGGAAGCTAAAATATCGACTCGTTGCTGATATAACCATAACGCTGCATTTCATATTCTTCCGGACTAATACCTGCTGCTGCGGCATCTCTTCAAATAAGCCTTGCCCTAGTATTATGAAAAAAGGTTCTGCCCGTACAGAGCACGTGACAGATAAGGGTTGAGACTTTGTATTTTTCAGTGAATCCTTAAAGGAACTGAGTCCGATAATTGGGTGACGAAGTCACCTTGCATGGGAAACCCAAGTCTAAGTCAAAAAGCATGAGTTGCTTTTTGAACGTAACTACTACTGTATCGTCTTAATCACATTAAAGATTGGCAAGTACATCGCAACAAGAATAGTACCAACGATACCACCAAGCACAACAATAAAAATTGGTTCCATCAATGCAGTGAGTGACTCAACAGCGGTATCAACTTCATCATCATAAAAATCAGCAATCTTAGAAAGCATAGTTTCTAATTCACCAGACTCTTCACCAATTGCAACCATTTGAGTTACCATCGGCGGAAAAATATCAGACTTGGCAAGTTGAGTTGAAATTTCCCCACCCTCTTGCGTCTCTGCTTTTATTTCTTCTACAACACGCTCCAGCACAGCATTGCCGGCTGATTCTTTAACAACTTCAAGCGCTGTAATAATGGGCACTCCAGATTCAATTAAGGTTCCAAAGGTGCGAGTAAATCTAGCAACCGCAACTTTGCGAAAAATATCTCCAAACACCGGTAGCTTGAGAGTTAAATTATCCAGCGTGTATCTTCCGTTAGGAGTTTCATACCAAGATAGAATTGCGTTATAAATAAACCAAACGATCACTCCAACCAAGAGTATCCAAGGTGAGCGTATAAAATTACTTGCGTCAATAAGTAGTTGCGTGAAGGCAGGTAGATCACTACCAGTACTTTCAAAAATCGCAGAAAACTTCGGCAAGATGAAAGTCAACATCACCCAAACAACAATCGTAGAAATAATCAAAACCGAAATTGGATAAGTCATTGCTGTTTTAACTTTGTGAGTCAATTTACTTCTTGATTCAAGGAAACCAGCTAATCTATTAAGTACTTTGTCGAGTACACCACCAGCCTCACCAGCCTTAACCATCGAAACATAAAGTCGATCAAAAGCTTCTGGGAATTTACCCAAAGACTCCGAAAGTGGAATACCTTGTTCAATATCCATCTTAACTTCTTCAAGCATTTTTACTAATCGTGGATTTTCTGTTTGATCAATCAAAACTGTGATCACACGAAGCATCGCAATACCAGCTTCAATCATCGAAGCAAACTGTCGAGAAAAAATCACCATGTCTCTAAGTTCAATCTTTTTCTCAAAGAAGCCTGGCCCTTCTCGTTTCTTTGCACCCGAACCCGTTTTCTTCGAGCTCAATGAAGTGATATTTATCACCCAAAGTCCTTGCTTCTTCAGCGAGAACTTGGCAAGCTCAATATTATTGGCTTCTATCTGACCAGATTTAGTTGCTCCCTTGGCGGTTCTTGCTAAATATTTGTAATTATTCATGTATATACAAAGCAAGCTTACTGCTTGCCCTAGACTAGCTGACGAAAAATATTAGAAATTGATCCCAGTAAAAATGCGCTTAAGAAAAATACGCTAGTGGTATATTATAAACGTCCAAGCATACAAATCAAGGAATCACAGAGCCCAGCAAGTAAATGAAATACAAAAACGTAGCCGATTTATTTTTTAAAAAAGCAGAGAAGAACGAAAAAAAAGTTCTCATGCGTTTCAAAACGCATCCAAATCGTCCACTAGAACAATCCACCTGGAAAGAAGTGCGCGTCAAAATCGAAGAAATTGCGGCAGGACTAGATGAACTTGATATTGGCAAAGGATCCAAAGTTGGACTTCTTTCTGTTACCTGCCATCACTGGCTTCCATGCGACATGGCGATACTTAGTCTCGGAGCTTGCACT
Organism: Cyanobacteriota bacterium; assembly: GCA_027618255.1. Lineage (NCBI taxonomy): Bacteria > Bacillati > Cyanobacteriota > Cyanobacteriota bacterium. Next base: position 36,080 of record JAQCFG010000002.1, on the reverse strand, counting down.
GTGCCGATGTATCACAATTCTACCAGTGACACCATTGAATATATAGTTAATCATGCCGAAATTGAAATTGTATTTGTACATAATAAAATCCAATTACAAAAATTAAGGGCTTCATGGGAAAATCTGCCTAATCTTCGTTACGTAATTGTAATGGAAGACCGTGGAGACATTCCACAAAATGACCCCAAGATCCTTACACTCACTGAGTTTCAAAAGATCGGCAAAGAAGCATTAAAGAAAAACCCAGGATTAATAATCAACAAAGTAAGCTATGTAGAGCTCGATGATCTTTGTAGTATCATCTATACATCTGGAACAACTGGCATTCCCAAGGGAGTAGTCTTAACTCATCGTAACTTCTTAGTTGCTGCACTATCTTTCTATCAATACGTACCACTAGAAGAGGGTATGCACATGCTTTCCTTCTTGCCGCTTGCGCATATTTTTGAACGTATCGCTGGTCAAATCTACGGTATTGATCAAGGCGTCATCTTCTCTTACTGTGAAAAAGTCGAGCTATTACCAAAGCTCTTACTTGAATCAGATTGTCACATTATCAACGTAGTGCCAAGAATGCTTGAAAAGATACATGCCAAAATCATTCTCAACGTCAGTAAGCAAGGTGCATTACAACAAAAAGCATTTAATAAAGCATTAGAACTTGCTTTACTTTATCAACAAAAAAAACTAGCAAAGGAAACGATAGGCTGGGAGCTAGAACTTCAACATAGTCTCGCTTACAAAATGGTCTTGTCTAAAGTCAAAGCCAAAATTGCTCCCAATCTCAAAATCTTTGTAGTTGGCGGAGCTGCTTTTTCTAAAGAACTTGCTTTCTTTTTCTTAGCTCTTGGTTTTGCCGTTGTAGAAGGTTATGGATTAACAGAAACCTCTGCACCAATCACCGTTAATCCTCCATGGGCAAACAAACCCGGCACAGTAGGAATTCCATTCTCTCATTTTGAAATCAAATTTGGTGATGATGGCGAAATAATTTGTCGTGGCGAATCTGTATTTAAAGAATATTATAAAGAACCAGAAACCACTAGAGAAGTGATAGACGAGGATGGTTGGTTCCATACCGGCGATCTTGGAAGCTTTGACAGCGATGGTTACCTCAGTATCACGGGACGCAAAAAAGACATCATAATTACTGCTGGTGGCAAAAACATAGCACCTCAAAAAGTCGAAGCCGTCTTGCTTGCAAGTAAATATATCAACCAAGCTGTGATACTCGGCGAAGCAGAAAAATATCTTGCAGCACTCTTGGTCCCAGACCGGGCAGCAATCAAGCTTTATCTCGAGGAGACAAGACTAAATTATGATCCAGCACAAAAATTCTGTGACAATAAAGATGTTAATGAATTAATAGAGAGTGAAGTTAATAGATTTAATCGTGAGCTTGATCAACATGAACAAATCAAAGCTTTTCATCTCCTGGATAATGAACTTACTATTGAAAGTGGGGAACTTACTCCAACGCTCAAAGTCAAACGTAATGTCATAAGAGCCAACTACAAAGAAATTATTCCGTCTTTATTTAATCGTTCGAAGAACAATAGTCAATAGACCTGTTTCGAAACAGGTCTAATAAAGTTATTGGATTTTCTAGCTCGCTTTGAGGAACTCTTCGGGCCAAATGAACGACTAATACTCTATGGCCCGAGCTCAATTAAAGAATAAAACTACCGAAAAACCAAAACTTAAAACAGGGCTCGCAGAACTAGTTGCTGAAGCGGATGTTACAGAACATAAAGGGCGAATGATAACCAGCAGTTATCAAATTAAAGATTCTTGGAAAGGCAAAAAGCGTAACTGGGGTCATAGCCTTCATGGCATGGCATCACGCTCTGGATCTTTCCCACCTGCGCTTGCAGATTATTTTATCAGTAATTTTAGTCTTGAAGGTGATACGGTACTTGATCCGTTTTCTGGTAAGGGCACAACGGCACTACAAGCTTGCTTGACAGATAGATTGGGTATTGGTCTTGATGTTGCTCCAGAAGCCTATGCACTGACTGCAGCGAAGACAATCAAAATCAAACAAGAAGAAGCAATTGAATATTTGCGTAATCTAAAATTTCCGCCAGTCAGCCAAGCTGCCCTGGATGAAGTTCCTAATGAAGTCAAGATTTTTTATCATGAAGATGTGCTGAAACAAATCCTTGGATTTAGAGAAGCACTGTCTGGAGCCTATTCTTTTAGACATCTAAGTTATATTGATGCGCCTCAATACGAGCAAGCCAAAAGCAAATGCAAAGACTCGTTGCACGCTCAATACTGGGCAGGAGTGATGATTGGTATCTTGCACGGATCTTCTGAGATTAGTCTCTCTGTGCCTTGCTCACATAGTTACAGCATGTCTCCAAACTATGTACAAAACTACGCTGCAAAACATGGCTTAGAAAAGCCAGTGCGTGATCTTAAAGAATGTCTCATCAAACGCTCACAGAAACTCATGCGCGATGGTGAAACGACCAAAGCAGGCAGAGCAATACTCGGCTCAGCCATGGACATGCCAGCAAGCCTAGAAGCGCAGGTAGACTTGATTGTCACTAGCCCACCTTATTTCACAGCTCAGAGTTATGCTTGGGATAATTGGTTACGTGAGTGGTTTTTAGGATTTGATTTTAAAGAAGTGCGCAAACAAACCTTGCATACTGCCGTTGAGGACAAATACTCAGCAGCTCTTGGTATTCACTTGCAAGAAGCTTACAAAGTCCTCAAACCTGGTCGCTGGGCTTTTTACGTAGTGGGTGACGTAATCAAAAAGACCAAAGCCGGCGCCTACAAAATCATCACCGCAGAAATCATTGCTCAAGAAGCAGAAGCTGCTGGTTTTAGCGTCGAACTAATTATCAATGATGACATTCCAAGAACAAGTTGTTACAATTCTGCTTTCTTGAAAGAAGATCAGGGATTGAAATTGGATAGAGTTGTTTGTTTGTATAAGGGTTAAGCCGCCATCGCCACCAAAACAGAACGAGCCTCATCACTAGTACTAATCTCTTCTTTAAACTCAAAACGCAACTTCGTTTTATTGAGTAATAAATCAAAACCCTCTGCATCAATACCTGTCATTGCGAGTTGATCCTCTTCGGTAATAGACAGTTCTTTGTACTTTGTGCAGTACTTGACCAAAGCATCAGCGTGATCAGCGTTCATGTGATCAACAACACGCTTTTCAGCTTCACCCCAAAAGGGATTCGTCTGCAGAAACTCATCTGGCTCAACCCAAAAGATTTTGCCAAAGCCAGCGATATAACGAGCGCGCTTCAATTCCAATCGATAAAAACCAAAACTATGTGCTTGTCCATACTGACGAGCAGCTGGGTAATTACGGAAATAACCATCAGCAACTAAGTCATCCTCAACTCTAATAGCGTCAGCGACATAAGTTAGCCTGCCACTATTTTGATCACCGTCTTCAACAACAGTAAGAGATATTCGTGAATCAGCTTTAATGTTTTTGGTATGCTGAGCAATATCACTAACAAGAATTATTGGATTACATCGCTCGTCTAAGCTATAAGGAGTCAAAGAGCCAAAAGGATAGCCAGGCAAATCCAAAGAAATAGTCGCTAAAACTCCATGAGCTTCTTGCCGTAGTAAAGATCTGGCTTCATTCATCCTCTTACTATACCCTTGTCTATAAATTTAGGAGATTCACCGTTATAAACTCCAAAATCCGGGCATATATTATCTATACACAATCGGGGGGATCGGGATGTCATATACGGGATTAACGCAGGGAACTGCAAAAGACAAGTTATTAGAAGCAAATTTATTACAATATCCAGCTGTTTTCAAACAGGCTTTGTATAAATTGAGCTGGACCAAAGCACCAGAGAGCTTGTTGTCTTTAGTAGCCACAATGAAGACGGCTATTCAAGTAAGCAAAAGAATCAGCGCTTCAAGCTTGGAAGAACAAAGCTGGGCAATTTGGGCTAAATTACAGAGGGAGCATGCTCTTGAATAAGGGCAAAATATAATTATGGCGTTAAAACCCAAATTTAGAGGCGGCAATATGGCCGTCAGAAGCTCAGTAGTAATTCTACAGAGACCAGATATTGACTACTCAGATTTGTTTGTTGCAAACAAAGGTGTCGGTGATAAGTTATCATCAGCCTTGACTAAAAGTAAGCTGCAACAAGCCTCCTTCGTTGCAAGCAATCAACAGATCTATAGAAAGCTGTGATTTTGAATTAGTCGATGAGTTTGATTAATACTGAGTTGCTTGAACGTCCTTAAGTGACAAACTAATACGTCTCTCATAAGGAGAGAACTTCTTAATCAGTACTTCAACTTCATCATCAGGCTTGAGGTAGTTGTCTGGACTTGGGTCTTCTTCGTCATTTGTAATTTCAGAAACAGGAAGCAATGCTTCAACTCCTGGATAGATCTCAACGAATACACCAAAGACAGCTAACTTAACTACTTTACCTTTGACGACCATTCCTTCTGCAAACTTGCCTTCGATTTCAGTCCAAGGATCTGGCTGAAGTCTCTTGTAGCTTAATGAGATTTTTTTAGTAGCTTTGTCTATCTTCAAAATCTTAACTGAGATCTTGTCGCCAGTACTAAGAAGCTCACGAGGATGCGCGATACGCTGCCAAGAAATTTCTGAAACTGGAAGCAAACCATCAATACCACCGATATCGATGAAAGCACCAAACTCAGCAACTCGAACAACTTCACCAGAAAGTACTTGTCCAATTTCTAGTTCGTTGATTGCCTTGTCTCTAAGACCAGCTTTCTCTTCTTCCATTGCAATTTTTTGTGAGCAAATTAATTTACCCTTGCGTTTATCAAGTTCAAGAATCTTGAATTCAATCTCTGTACCTTTGGCGTTATTAGCTTCACCACGTAATCTAAGTTGTGACGCAGGAATGAAACCACGTACACCGTATGATTCAATAACAACTCCACCCTTCACAAGTGCAACCACTTGACCGGTGATGGCGTCATCCTTAGTCTTAAGTTCTTCGAGCTTAACCCAACCGCGCGCTTGAGCTACACGTTTGTATGAAAGAATCATTGGACCCTTTGCATTTGGTTCTCTTAAAATATAAAATTCATATTCTTCACCAGCTGAAAGTACATCAGTTGGTTTTTCGATATCTTCTTTATTGTTAATTTCTTTAAACGGAAGTACCGCTTCTGCTTTTGAACCAATGTCAATTAAAGCTGTGTCTTTTTCATAATGAAGTAATTTCCCAGTAATTATCTGGCCAAGTTGAAAATCTTGGTTTTTTGTTGGTTTGTTCAAGAGTTTTGTGAACTCTGCTTCTAAGTCTAATATTTGTTCTATTGCCATTTTTGTATCCTTATATTTAGTCAGCCCCCAGATCATCTACGCACTTGCATAGAAGGACCAAATACCAGGCTAATTCTAGCATTTGCATTGGCTGAGGGCTCGGTCTTTATTGTTGATTAAGGTTTTGAGGTCTGGATGTCTTCCTAGCGACCCGTAGGGTAAAAAGAAAAAATCCCTTGATAGGGATTTTTTCTTTTTCTATAATGGAGCGGAAGAAGAGATTCGAACTCTCGACCCTTTCCTTGGCAAGGAAATGCTCTACCACTGAGCCACTTCCGCATCCTTATTTAATTGAATCCCGCATTTCTGAAAATGTCTCTTATTAACTAACAACATTTCAAACTTAATATTAGCAAAAAACATCTTAATATGGTACATGATATAAATTTTTAAGTTTCTCACCCTTATCTGTTAATTCTAGTTCAAGAGCTTCAGAGGCAAGACATTTGAAGCCCGCAAGGGTGTGCTTGAAGTGTGTTATAACACATGAAAGCTCAAATAACGCAGTTCTGGGGCTCCCTACAAGCTTCTAGTTGTTCATAGCCGCTCGTGGCGTCATTATATCCTTCTCGCGGTGATTAGCAAAATATTTACGGCAGTTTTTGCTGACAGTACTGATTTGAGAGAGAGTACCTTCAATTTGAGTTAGAACTTCATCAGCATATTGCTCAGTTTCAAGTCTTAATTCACGGGCTCTGTGTTGCGAAGCATCTTCAAGTTCTCTGGCTCTCTCAAGAGATTCGCGTCTCATTTGTTCAAGCTCAACTAAGGTCTCTGCGCGTATGCGTTCAACCTCTTCAATAGTTTCAGATTGAATATATTTTGCTTGCTGCTCCGCTTGTAATCTAAGTTCATGTCCATCAATCAACTTGTGTGACTCGATTCTAGCGATCTCCATTAAACGAGTACATTCGGATTTTGTTTTTTCCATCAACTCATTAGCTGAGGCTTTAGAATCAGCTTCACGTTGTTGCAATTGATTAAGCATCGCCTTAGCTTCCTTAATCTCAGAGGGGATCATAGAATAAAGTTCTTCAAGAGATCTCATTAAATAATCAACGTCCAACAATTTTTGGTTTAATACCGGAACAACTTTAGCTTGTTCAATGTATTCGCCGATCTCATCAATTTTTTGATATATGTCCAATTGCCACGCCTCCTACAACGATCCGTATCCCCAACAACTATAGTTTATCTGTATTTGGTGTTTATGTAAAGTGCAACATTCTCAGGCACCAAAAGCGATAAATCATCGCTATATTTGAGTAATTCCCAAACCCGGCTCGCTCTCATAAACGAATATCCTGGATTAGTCATCAAAAAGATAGTCTCTAAACCATCAGAAAGCGCATGATTAATCTGGGACAACTCAAGCTCACCTTCGAAATCCGAAGCTGCACGCATCCCTCTCAGCAAGCAATCATATGAATTAGCTTTGGCATATTCCACAACCAAACCGCTATGTACACCGACTTTGATATTAGGCAAATCCTTGGTTGCTTCATCAATCAATGCAACCCTGTCCTCAACGGGGATATGCCCAGACTTGTCATTGTTCTCTGAAATTAAAACCAATACCTCAGCAAAAATCTTGGAAGCTCTTTGGATGATATCCAAATGTCCCAAGGTAAGTGGATCAAAACTTCCTGCATAGATTGCTTTCATGGGGTCATTATAACTCCTAATTAAGTTTCTTAGACCTGTTTCGAAACAGCGTTTCGAAGATACAGGTCGCTTAAAAAAGGTAGCAACCATGCGAAACGCATGCCTTACAATTAAGAGCAATGGAACAACAATTAATCCAAACGATTCAATCCATGGTCCAAGACCCAAGCCTCATCGGTGACGACTGTGCCGTCATTGAACTTGGCAACCAGCAATATCTTTTTGCATTGGACAATTTTGTAGAGGATGTTCATTATAGTAATGATTATTTTAGTGTAGAAGATATTGGCTGGAAAGCACTAGCCGTCAACATTTCAGACATTGCAGCAATGGCAGGTGAACCCTTGTTTATTTTGGTTGGGCTTAGTCTTAGCGATTCTATTCATGACAAAACAACATGGGTTAAGGATTTTTATACCGGGCTCAATCAATGCGCTGCAGCCTTTGGCAATCCCAAAGTCATTGGTGGAGATATTTGTGGCTCAAGTGCCAAAACCAGTATCTCAATTGCCATAGTCGGCAAAGCAACTAAAGCTCTAATGCGCAAATCCTCTCAGCCAGGTAGTTTGGTTTGTGTCACAGGTAGTTTTGGCGAGACGGGAGATTTCTTGCAAAATACTACTAAGCCCTGCCCGGCAAAACACCTAAGACCAGAACCGCGACTTCAAGAGGCTCAAGCACTGCTAGAGACTGATTCTCAAGCTGCCTTAATGGATAGCAGTGATGGTTTAGCGCAAGCATTGTTTGAACTAGCTGAGCAAAACCAGCTTGACCTAGAGATTGACTCTACTGCAATCCCCTATAGTCAAGGAATTAGCCTTGAACAAGCGCTCTACGGCGGTGAGGACTACGAACTAGTGGCAATATGCATGAAAGCACCTAATGGCTTCAAGGTCATCGGTAAAGCCCAAGCAGGCAGCGGTCAAATTAGCCTCAATGGCGAATTATTAACTAAAGCTAAAATCTATAAACATTTTAAAGGCTAGCAAATTATGGCTCTATTCCTATATAATTAAACATGTCAACACGTAAGTATTGACGAATAGTTCAATTGAATACATACGTATTTGGCCAGCACTAGCGTAGTGGCCAAGTATTTCAAAAGAACATAATCAACGGAGAAAAGAGATTTCACAAGAAGTCTTATGATTCCAAAATTACAATCTGCAAACCTAGCAAAGAGCTCTGGGTCTTCTGGCACTAGCACGGCTAAATCTAGTCCAACTAAAACAAGCAAAGCAGAGACTCCAAGTCTTGATGAAAAATATTTTGCTGTTGGTATTGGTTACGACATTCTCAAAACTATTCCCAAAATTTTGTCGGGTTCATTTCTTGCAACTGTCTTGAGTAATTTACTCAAAGACTCTAAGCAAACGATGGATGAAATCATTTACAAGACCTGTATGAATGATCTGCCATCAAGGTTTCTTTGTGACATTGTTAACACTCTTGCAGTTAGAGTTTTCAATGGCAAAACCTCATTTCTGGGGATCAAGATACCATACTTAATGCCAGAACTTTCCAATCAACTCTTCTCAATACCTTCTGTATTATTGGCTAGGACTGTTACACAGAAATTTAACGTCGACAAAAAATCAGCCAAGCATAACTTAAGTCCAGAAGAAGAAGCACTTAGGGATGAGGTGATGAAACAACCATTTATTAAATGGGTTGATAAATTCAGTGAATTCTTCCACAAGAACCTCAAAACCAAAATGGACAAAATCTTTTCTATTTGTCTTGGTGTAACTAGTGGTACTCCAATCATTGATTCAGAGGGTAATCAAATTCTCAAAAAAGATGGCAAGGCTTTATTGTCCGCGCCGCATGTTAATTACAAATGGCTAGGAGGAGTTACAGGTAGTACCTTCCTTGGCTCAATGTTGTTGCTTCCAAAGAACACTCAAGCCTATGGTTTTGACGCTGTAAAAAGTCCATTACGTGGTCTTAGTGCTATTCTCTTCACTACCTTTTGTCGTTTAAATTCAACTATTATTACCAGTGCAACAGGCATTCACACTGAAGGCAAAAACTTCGACGCCTGCTTGGAGACAGCTGTTCAGAACAGAACCTTTGTACCAATGGTGCAATACTTTTGTGACGCAGCTGCTGCTATTCTCTCTTACCGAGTTCCTTTTATGAATGGTGCCACCTTAGCGATGATATTTAGAGTATTTGCTGAAATCCCTGCTAGCTTTTTAACATCCGGCTTAATGCGCATTGCCAAAGAAAGTCGCATGACTGATGAATGGAGTTTCCTAAGTCATAAATTGCTCAAACCATTTACTCAGGGTATGGAAGATGTAACTAAACCATTGTTGAAATTCCTTACCAAAAATATTTACAGCAAAATGCCAATTCCATTTGCGATGGAAAGTGGTATCTTCAATCCCAATATCAAAAACATGTACGATGTTGATATCCAGAAACATGAACATGAAGCAAGATCAGAACAAGACGGAGGCTACCTGAAAGCTCTTGGCTTATTTGTCAAAAAATGTTTCACACTTCCTGCAGAATTATATAGCCTAGCAGAACAGGGCAAAGCCAGTTCAGCAGCCAAACGTGCCAAGCTCGATCAAATCGTCGCAGCGCACGAAGATAAATTAGAAGCCAAACGTAATGAAAAAATGCTTGAAGCCAAACTCAAAGAAGCTGGATTAGATCCTCAAGTTGTACTTCATAAATCAGAAAAACTAAATGGTCAAAAAATAATGGATTCTAAAGCAGTTGCTGTTTAGGCAGCTTATTTCTTAGCTAAAGATACTCCCATATCTCTTGAACTAAAATTTCCTCTAGTAGCACGTCCAACAACAGAAGAAGAAGTATCTTCACAACGTCCAGGCATTTGCGCTGCTGTCGCAAGACCACTTAATAATGTTGCTGATGTTAATAATAATGTTGCCATGCCCATATCTCTTCTTTCCTTCCTTATCCCCTCAGATAAATATTAGACTTGTTTTGGAAGCCTAAACTATCTCCAAAGGCAACACGCACGTTCCTTGCGGTTGCTACCTTTTTTTGATCGACCTGTACATCGAAACTTTGTTTCGAAACAGGTCTATTACTGATTATTCATGATTCAATCTCGTAGAAATCAAGCCTCTGCGCCAGAATAAATCTGACGCAAGACTTGCTAGCGTATCAACGGGTTGAATTGTCGAATAAAATTTTTACTCTAGGAAACGTAATTGCTTCCAGAAACCAAGTTTGATACAGAAACTTGGAAAGATGCGGACTTGAATGTCGGTTCTATCCATACTAACAGAGTCTAAACCTAGTGTCTAGTCTTTACTTGATAAAGAAATTATAAAGAAAAGCACACCCCGGGTATCACAAATTTGTGATACCCGGGGTGTGCTTGGGGTGATACTAGGCGTGCTAATATTGCAAGATGGTAAAAACCGTTGTATTAGCAGCAGGAACAGGCACCCGTCTCAAATCAGACAAAGTTAAGGTATTGCACCGAATCTTTGATAAACCTATACTTTCTTGGGTTTTGGAAAGCCTAGCAGAAGTAGATAGTGAAGAAATAATTGTGGTTTGCGGGCACCAAGCAGAAGAAGTCAAGAGCTTTCTTCATGCCTACCCAGTCTCAACCGTGATCCAAGAAGAACAACTCGGTACCGGACACGCCTTAATGTGTGTCAGAGAACAACTTCAAGGCTATGACGGCACTGTACTGGTCATCAATGGCGACTCGCCGCTCATTAGGTCAGAAACCCTCAATGACATGATCAAATTTCACCAAGACAATATTGTTGATATAAGTTTTCTGAGCTGCCACCTAAACCACCCAGATGGATACGGCAGAGTCATTCGCAAAGACAAACGCATCCTTGCCATCAAAGAAGATAAGGATTGCAGCGAAGCTGAAAGGCAAATCAAAGAAGTTAATGCTGGAGTTTACTGTTTTGAATGGAGCACCGTTGAAGAAGGTTTGAACAAACTCAAAAACGATAATGCTCAAGAAGAATACTACCTCACTGATATCATCAGCTGGGCTGACTCGCAAGGTCACGAGATTAGCTCATGCAATCTCAAAAATCCATACGAAGTGCTCGGAGTAAATACGAGGGAAGATTTATCGCTTGTTTGGAAACTCAAAAACGAAGCAACTCTCCACGATTTAATGCAAAACGGCATCACCATCGTTGATCCAGCTTCGACTTTTATTAGTTCCGATGCTGATATCGGTGAAGATACGGTAATACTTCCCAACACTTTTATACAAAGACGAGTAGTAATCGGCAAAGGCTGCACAATAGGTCCCAACACAAGTATTTATGGACCAGCAGAAATTGGTGACAACTCACAAGTAATGCAATCGCACATTTCAAGAAGTACAATTGGTGCAAACGCAATGGTAGGACCATTTGCACATATACGTGACGGCTCTGATATCTGTGACAATGTAAGAGTGGGCAACTTCGTTGAAATCAAAAATTCAGCAATCGGCGACAACTGCGCAGCTGCTCACTTAAGCTATGTCGGTGACGCCAAACTCAAAAACGACGTCAACGTAGGCGCAGGGACTATCATTGCAAACTACGACCACCGTACTGGTGAAAAATACGAAACCGTTATCAACGCTGGTGTGTCGACAGGTGCCAACTCAGTATTAATTGCACCGATCAAAATTGGCGAAAGAAGTTTAATTGCAGCTGGTTCAGTTGTAACTAAAGATGTGCCTGAAGACACGCTTGCAATTGCAAGACCGAAACAAGAGCATAAAAGAAATAAAATACTTACGAAGTAAGTTGTTATGCAAGCAGATTACTTAAACCCAAACATCAACTTCCTGCCCGCAAAACGCAGACTCAAGAAGATCAACGAGAGTACCCCAGCCCAAAGACTCGAGTGCTAATTTAAATTTGCCGCGCTTTTTGTTCATGCGCCTTAAAGCAGTTTGTTTGAGTTGCTTTAATCTAAAATGCCCAGTGATATCCACGCGTCCCATCAGGTCAGGCAATTTATTTGCAATCTCCTGGATGCTAGCGCGGATATCCTGTACTAAGGTGTTCTTTAATAGGTTCTCCTTAGCTTGTTTATGTAGGTTAGTAATTGTGTTGTTTGTCATGACTTACAGTTATATATAGTAGTAGCTTCATGATTGTTGATAGAAATGTCGATAATCTAGCCATAATCATATACCCCCCGGGGGTATATGATTATGGCTAGCCGCCTCGTAGGCCCAGCGAAGACGGGCTCAACTAAGCATCTTTAGAAATAGTCTCGTTTTGATACTTATGCAAAATTGAAGTGACTACATTATTAATCTTGTTTGCACCAAACGCAAGTATCCACTTGCGGTCAGGGTCTGACTTCCAGAGGTGAGGACTTCTATTTGCTTGATACTCGTCTCTGATATAAGTAACTCTAGAACGGTCTGGTGCAGGTGGTTTGACCTTTTCTTTTTTGAACCATTTGTTCCAATTATCAAATTCTTCTGCAACATCTTCAACTAATTCCGTGAGTCGTTGCCATAATTGATCTAAAAATCCAAGGAAGCCATGCACATCCTCTTCGTCGTAATCCTCGTCGTCAAGAGCGTTTGCGCCCTTGGCCTTTCCGATACGGCGTTGTCTACGTTTGTGCTGACCTTGATTTTTGTCTTTGTCTTTATCGCGCTTAGCGTCATAAGGAGCAAACTCATCGGTGTTGCGTAAGTCAAGCTCAAGCTCAATTTCACCCTCACCTTCGATAGCTGGTTCAAGCAAAGTCTGTTGCGATTCTTCTGCAATACTGGCTTTTTGCCCGGCACGAACAGATTCGACACCAGCACGTGGGTCTAGTCTTGCTTTACCAAAACTACCAACTGCAGAACTTGTTGTAAGCTCATCGATAGCTGAATTGCTGCTTATAGGGGTGCTCACTCGGTACTCCATGACTGATTTACATCATCTTAGCATATAAATGCTGAGTAACGTATATCTATATTACAACGACCTGGGTAAAAACACCTAATTTCTTAGCAAAATTTAGATGTATTTACAAGATAGAATCTTAGCATTATGTATAGACAGAAGTCAAGCTTTTGTTTTAATAAAAAAGCAATATTAAAAATGGAGACCCCGGGTATCTCCATTTTTCAAGAATCAATTCGTTCTTTGGTGATTATAGGCTGTATTAAAAAGTTTTTTGAAATCAAAGATTAAAAATGACGATACCCGGGGTCTCCATTTAGTTAGAAATAATTATGCTAAATTTTGTTCACGAATAGACATTAAGTTGAATAAGCCTTGTTTCATGTCTTCGGTTCTTTGAATATAACTCTCGCCCTTGCCGCCTTTGTCCCATGAATCAAAGTCTTTCTTACCATTGCCAAAAAAAATAGGCTTGGTTACGGCATCTTGTATTAATCTAATTTGTACTGCTTCCCGAGATGACATACTATCAAATCTAGTATGAGATACCGTCTCAGAGTTGGTTTGAAGCTTGCCATATCTAGCTAAATAGTCATCGACTTTGGATTTCAAATTAGGGATTTCATCTACTGAAGCTAGTGTGATCTCTGCATCAATGAAATATCTCAAGTCGCCAAGATGCTCTCGATGTGTCTCGATTAAAGCTGCGATATTCTCAACAGAGATACCGTTGACAGGGCCTGTTTTGCGTACCATTTCAAGCTGCTGTTTAAGCGGTTCTAACTGCTTATGTAGTTGATTTTCACGGCACAGTTTATCCTCTAAACTGAGTTGCTTTAGTTGTGAATTTTGGTTTACTTGGCTCACGTAGCTATTAGAGCAGAGCGAGGTTAGCTTTTGGTTAAGAAGCAATGAAAATCAACTAAATACCTAGCTCAAACCCAAATTTGTTTCCAGAGCTTGAAGAACAACGCTGTTATTGGAGCTGCAAGGAGCGTGTAACCCAGCCCATATTAATAAAATCAATTACCATGCGGAGCACAGCGGAGTTGGCAATTGATTTTATGAGCTTGGCGTTCAGCCCCACTTAAATGAGTTCTTAATATTTTGGAGTATTTTTAGTTGAAAAGTGGGGCTGGATGACAAGCTCCGAGGAGCAAGTTTTAATACTTCCTAGCAGCGTTAAATATATTCTCACCAAAAATATTAGTTATAAAATCCATAACCCATTCAGCAGTTTCGCCTTTCTTGTCCCAAGCCTCGCGACTAGGACAATGCTCGACAATATCAATTGAACTTAGTTTACCTTTGCGGCGCAAATTGAGATCAAGCTCACGAGCAATGGTCATAGCCTCACGGTAACTCAATTGTCCCAAAGAATAATTACTCACCGCGCTCAAATCTAATGCGTTGACATCAAGGATCACATGTACTTTATCAAAATCTTTGAAATGATCAATTGCAAAGTTGATTGCTTTGCGCACTCCAATCTCTTCAATATCTTCCATGGTATAAAACTCGTGAACAGCTTCTTCCTGAGCAGATTTGTGATTGATACCAAAATGCACAATTTGATTTGGCATCATCATTGATTTGGTTTTGGTGCCAAGCCCGCGGAATGTCATCAGAGAAATAAAATCATTGTGCTTCGGATCACCATCAAATGTTAGAGCAGTAAAAACCATACGATTGGCATTCCAACTCTTGGTTACACGAGGGGAGCTGTTGCACAAGTGATTACTAATCCAAATTATCCCGAAGCAAGCTCCAATAGTCTCATCTGCCGCGTTAGACTCCATGCAATATTCCAATAGACCAGCAACAGTACCAAGACAAAGTGAACCATCACCGCCAAAAGTAATCGGCACATGTCCCGCTTTAAGAGATGACTTAACTTGGTCAGCTAGCCAGTTATTAACTGTGTGAATCGCCTTGAGATTGCGCACTCTATTAGCTTCTTCTTGAATTTCAAAAGGACCGAGTGATGGTGGATGAATTTCAACAGCGTTGGCACCAATTGCAGCAAGTTGTTTGACGAGGTCTTGCTCAGCCAAAAGTGCATGCGCTCCCTCTTGCGCCAAATTATCAGTACCACCAAAACCCCAAGGCGCCGCAATTAGATCAATATCCAAATTCTCATAAGGCTGGTAACGCTGCTGGGCAGTAGTCTTATCTAACTTTGCTCTTGCGTTAGTAGTAGCTTCTTGAATCACGAAATCAATAGTATCATAGTATCTAGCTATGGCGATACTCGATCAAGATACTAGTACAGGATTAAAAACCGAAGAGCTCATTATAAATATGGGGCCTCAACACCCTTCAACACATGGTGTTTTGAGATTGGTAATTACCACAACTGGTGAGCTTGTTACCAAATGCGTGCCAGTGATCGGTTACTTGCATCGTGGTATGGAATGGCTGGCACAGAACCGCAACTTTGTTCAATACCAAGCGCTGGTAGACAGAGTTGACTATCTTGCTGGAATGTCTGACTCACACGCCTATGTACTGGCTGTAGAAAAACTTGCTGATCTTAAAGTCCCGGATCGTGCTGAATACTTACGTATCCTAATGAGTGAGCTTAACCGTATTTGCTCTCACCAACTGTCTTTGGGGATTTTCATGCTTGACCTTGGTGCGATGATGGGCTTCCCGTTTTATGCTTTTCGCGATCGAGAGTCAATTCTTTCTCTGTTAGAAGAAGTCTCTGGACAAAGAATGATGTTTAACTATATGCGTATTGGCGGAGTACATATGGATGTGCCAACTGGTTGGTACGCCAAACTTGAAGAATTGATCAACACTAAGTTACTTCACTATACTGATGAATACGAAGATCTTGTGACTAACAATCCTATTGTAGCTGTAAGAACCAAAGGTATTGGCGTCATCGAGCCGCAGAAAGGAATTGAATGGGGACTTACGGGTCCTAATATTCGTGCTTCTGGTGTTAACTACGACGTGCGCCGCAATAAACCATATTCTAAATACGAAGAGTTTGATTTTGATGTTGTCACTCATGACCGCGGTGATGTTTTTGCTCGCTATAAATGTAGAGTGCAAGAAATTAGAGAGAGTTGCAAAATCATTCTTCAGGCAATCAAAAAGATCCGTGCACTTCCTGGCGGAGAACACGCACAAGCTGAAACAGAACTCAAAGCTAAAAAAATCCTTCCTGGATTTAAAGCACCAGCAGGAGAGGCTTATGAGGCTGTTGAATCACCTCGCGGCGAGATGGGCGTCCATCTAATTGCTGACGGTACTCAAGTACCTTACAGACTCAAATGGCGCTCTCCAAGCTGGTTTCCAACAGCTTACTTGCCTGAGCTTGCTGAAGGCACGCCGATCTCAGATGTCGTGGCTGTATTTTCATCACTAGATGTGATTTTGCCAGATGTCGATAGATAAAAAAACAAAACTCATAATAGGACTGGGCAACCCAGGAAAGAACTACGACAAGACTAGGCACAATATTGGTTTTGCAATTCTTGATGAGCTAGCTTTTAAGCGAGGGCTTAGTTTTAGTAAAGAAAAAAAGTTTGAAGCCGATGTGGCGATGGCTGATGTGATTGTTGAATATAGACTCAAAAAACCTAAAACTAAAAGCCTAGCTGAAAAGCTTCCAGATCCTGGGGCTAATGCAGAAGATGAAGCTAGGCTGCTAGGCTGCAAAATCATCATAGCGAAACCGACTACCTTCATGAACAACTCCGGCAAAGCCGTCTCCAAACTAGCTAAGTTTTACAAAATCGCAGCTGAAGACATTCTAGTAATTCATGATGATGTCAGCCTCGACACCGGCAAGCTGCGTATGGCTTTCAATAGAGGTGCTGGCGGGCAACACGGGGTGGAAGATATTATGGCTAGTATTGGTAAAAACTTTCACCGCCTTAAAGCTGGTGTAGGACCAGACCCAGGTGGTGAAAGTAGAGCTGACTATGTACTTAGTATCTTTCCAAAAAAAGAACACGAGACTATAGCTACAATGCTCAGTGGTAGCATCGAACTAATTTATCAATGGCTTACTGAATTAGAAGATCCTCAATTAATTGAGAGTCTTCAAGTGAGTTAATCATCTTTAAAAATCATTTCTTGTATTTTCAACTGGCGCTCGATTATATATCTCTCTCGATTGAGTTCTTGCAGCTCAGCACTAAATGAACTTGTTTTAGTTTCTTTTTTCTCAGAGCTGACGACAGCCTCTGCATCACTCTGAAATCCCGAATCGATGTGCATAAATACTTTGTACCAATATTAAGTTAAGACTCAAATAACAAAACAATATTATTAGACATCCTGCAAAACCCCGTTTTGCTAGTGATGTCGCTTTAAAAAAGGTAGCAACCGCAACGAATGTTGCGTTTGCTTTAAGTATAATTCCGACTTTTGCAGTAAGTCTATTATGAAAATGCCATTTGTGGACTAGGTAATAACGCTAAAGTCTTAAACTAATTTCAATATATTAGTAGCATCAGCAGCTTTTTCAAATTCATTTTGTTTTTTGTAAATAGCAACAATATTGCGAATACAACGAGAAATGATAAACGCATCATCTATTGGATGTAGGTATTCTTCCCTCCAATAAACACTAAGCTCTTGGGCTCTAAGGACACATTCATTTTTGGTAATTTCTTTTCCTTGAAAAAATGGATCAATTAATTTATCTTCAAAAGTCACAATAAAATGTCCTGGCGTGCCAATACCTTTGATATCAAGTCCTAGCCTGCGCCCCACTAAAATATAAATTGACGAGAGCATAATTGGATTACCAGCTTTGTTGTCAATGACAGTATGCAAAAAATTGTTGTCAAGATCATAGTAATCAGATTGATTACCCACATAAACCTCTTCTCTAAAAAGTACTTCGTTAAGTGCCTCAATTGCGTGAGTCGTTGAACTAGAAGGACTGAGCTTAGCAGCGACTCTGGCAGCGTAACCATCTAAAATCGATTGATATTTTTTGAGATCTAAACCAGGATTACGCAAACGTGAAATCAAAAACAAACCACGTTCTAAATCGCCATCGCTCTTCCAATCTTGAATTTGTGCAAGCAAAGCAACTTTGCTAGCGTGGTACCAATTCCCTTCAAGTTGATCATTATCAAGCTTGCCGACAATCTCTTCAATGCCACGAAGACTGACATCATCGAGTTTGCTTATCTGCTGCCCCATTAAATTCAAAGTAGAAGCTGATGAATCTTGTAAAAGATTCACAAAACCTTGTAAGTTCTTTTCAGATAAAGATATTTTTTCTTCAACAGCCATTGATTAGATTTTACTATAGTCAGTCAGCTATGGCCATAGGGGCAATCACGTAGGTGCCCTCCGGTGCCCCGGGGCCGCGTCTCCCCTGTTCACTTTTCACGATAATATGCAAGGTAGATAAGTTGATTATGTTGAAAAGCGAACAGGGGAGACGCGGCCCCGGGGCACCGGAGGGCAACCAGGTAGAATAAGGATGTATGAAAAAAGAATTTATAGAGAAGTTAACTGTTGCCGGCAAAGAGTTTAATTACTACTCACTTGCAAAAGCCGAAACGAAATACGGCGACTTAAGTAAATTACCAGTGAGTCTCAAAATTGTCCTTGAAGGAATGCTGCGTAATCTTGATGGCAAAAAAATTCAAGAGGAGAGCATTAAGCAATTAGTTGCTTATAATCCTAAAAACCCTGAACAAGGTGAAGTACCTTTCTCGCCAGCAAGAGTAGTTTTGCAAGACTTCACGGGAGTACCTTTATTTGTAGACCTCGCTGCAATGCGTGACGCAGCCAAAGAAGTCGGACTTGATCCACAACAAATTAATCCATTAGTGCCAATTGATTTAGTAATTGATCACTCAATACAAGTGGATTCTTTTGGTGAATCACGTTCTAAAGAAATTAATGAGAAGCTTGAGTTTGAAAGAAATAACGAGCGTTTCAAATTCCTCAAGTGGTCACAGCAAGCTTTTGACAACACCAGAATCGTACCTCCTGGGTTTGGGATTATTCATCAAGTTAATATGGAGTACTTGGCAAGCGTAGTCATAGAAAGAGATGGCGAGCTTTTATTTGATAGTTGCGTTGGCACAGATTCACACACCACGATGATTGATGGTCTTGGTGTATTTGGTTTTGGAGTTGGTGGGCTTGAAGCTGAAGCTGCGATGCTCGGACAACCAGTTGCAATTCCAACGCCTGAAGTTATTGGCGTAAGACTCAAAGGTCAACTGGACCCAAGTATCACTGCTACTGACCTGGCACTTTACGTAACAGAATTCTTGAGGAGACTCGATGTAGTCGGTAAACTAGTTGAATTTTTTGGAGAGGGCTGTAAATCACTTACTCTTGAAGAAAGAGCTACTGTTTCAAATATGTGCCCAGAGTATGGCGCCACAGTAGGAATGTTTCCTATCGACAAGGAAGTGCTAGCTTACCTCAAGCGCACCGGTAGAAGCGCTGAAATAATTGAATCGGTTGAAGCTTACAACAAAGCACAAGGCACTTGGGGACTGGATCGTAATCCAGAGTCATTTACTAAACTGCATGAGATTGATCTAGCTGATATCAAGCCTTCTATCTCTGGACCAAGAAGACCGCAAGATAGAATTGATTTTTATGATCTCAAAAACAAATTTGCTGAAGCTATCAAAAGACCAAGCGCAGAACATGGCTTAGGACTCAATGACAATCCACAAGATCATGGTGATGTAGTTATTGCAGCTATCACTAGTTGCACGAACACCTCTAACCCAGCTGTAATTATTGGCGCTGGCTTACTTGCCAAAAAAGCTGTCGAGAAAGGACTCACAGTAGGACCCAAAGTCAAAACCTCACTAGGACCCGGCTCGCAAGCAGTGACAGAATATTTACGCAAAGCTAATCTACTTGAGCCATTAGAGAAACTTGGTTTTAGTATAGTTGGTTATGGTTGCACTACTTGTATAGGTAACACTGGACCACTTTCTGATGCTGCAATGGACGAATTAAAAGCTCATCCAAATAAGGTACTTGCAAGTGTGCTTTCTGGCAACCGTAACTTCGATGGTAGAATTAGCCCACATGTCAAAGCGAATTTCTTGATGTCACCACCATTAGTAGTGGCAATGGCAATCAAAGGCAATATGAACTGGGACCCAAACACAGAGCCGGTTCAAGGCGATGTGATGTTAGCAGACATTTGGCCTAACAAAGAAGAAATCAAACAAGTAATTGACGAAGTTATGGATCCACTGATGTATGAGAATATCTATGCTAAAGTCTCTGCCGGTACTGAATTGTGGGACGCAATTGAAGCTGGCACTGGTGATCTTTATGAATGGGACACAAACAATAGTTACATTCAAAAGCCACCTTACTTTGATAGCTTTAAATTAGCGACTGAACGTATTGAATCAATTAAAAATGCTCGCACTTTACTTAGCCTGGGTGATTCAATTACGACTGACCATATTTCACCGGCTGGCAATATAGCCAAGGACTCTGATGCTGCAAACTATCTCAGAGAGCAGGGTATCGACGACACTGACTTTAATAGCTATGGCTCACGCCGCGGCAATGATAGAGTCATGACTCGTGGTACTTTTGCAAATATCAGATTGAGTAATTTATTAGTACCTGGATCAAGTGGTCCAAGAACTAAATATTTTAATGGCACTGACAAAACAACAGCAGAAGCTCCTGAGATGTCTGTCTTTGAAGCATCACTCAGATATCATCAAGATGGTGTGAGCAATGTTGTTTTTGCCGGGAAATTATTTGGTAATGGAAGCTCAAGAGATTGGGCTGCCAAAGGACAAAAACTCCTGGGCGTTAAAGCCGTAATTGCAGAATCTTTTGAAAGAATCCACAGGTCCAACTTAATCGGCATGGGAATTATGCCAATTGGAGTTAAAGGCAAAGTAGTTGCTGATTATGGGTTAGATGGTTCTGAATTATTTAGTATTGATGCGCTAGACGATAATATCAAGCCATATCAAGAGATCCATATATCAGTGACAAAGCATGATGGCTCAATTATTGAAATCCCAGCAAGAGTGCTCTTGCAAACACCAATTGAAGTAGAGTACTATCGTAACGGTGGCATTCTTCAATATACCTTACGAGAACTATCCGCCGCGTGTGAGCCTGTCCCAAAATAGCCAACTCAAGCCTTGCATTTGACAATTTTTAAACAGGCTCTTAGCTGAGACTCATAATGAAAATAAAACTACTTCTACTAACTTTGATTCTTCTACAGAACTCTGTATTGGCTATTAATGTTGAACAAATTGAAACCAAGGTTCAACATCAGACCCAAGACATCAATGCCCTCAGAAAAGAACTCAACGACCTAGAAAAGACACGCGCCAAAGAAGAAAAACAACGCAAAAAAGCCGAGCACAAAGCAATCAAAGAAGCTGAGAAGCTCGCCAAGAAAGTTGCAAAGCAAGCAAAAAAAGATCGCAAGAAACAAGCTAAAGCAAAAAAGCAAGAGCTAGAAGCAATAGAAACTATCAAACTTGAAGAAAAAGAAGCTCTCGAAAAAGATGATAGACCAGAAATAGACAAGCTCAGAGAAGAGCTCAAAGCCAATGAGGCAAAGGCTCTAGAGTTTATTTTTCCGAGTATCGATACAGAAGAAGAAAAGCTCAACAAGGAGAACTTCTTCAATCAAAGTGAAAAAGAACAACTACTAGAACTCTGGCGCTCAACACTAGCTCGCAATAGAACCATTCAATTCATTATCAAATCACTTTCTAATAACCCAAACGAAATCGAGCAAAACAATGCGATAACCCAAGTACTGTCCAAGGCTCTGTTTGTACCTTTCTATGCAGTATCAGCGGTTGCTAATAATTCACTGATTAGTGGTGGATCGATGGTTGGAGCTAGAGTAATTGGCGACGTGGTTGATTCAACTCATGATGGAAGAGACCGCAGTAGACAAGTAACCAAAACAGACCTGATAGTTTTGTTTATGATGGTAGATGAAGTCGCTGAGCGCCTGCGCAATTCTTACCACGCATATAAAGATGCCAAAGTAGAGCAAGAGCTGCTCAAGTTTGACTTGCAACCCGCAAGACTAGATTCAGCAGAAGCCCTAGCTAACGATCACAGCGACTCTATATTTTTTACCCGGATGGTAGTGCGCGATCTTGAACGCCGCCTGCGCCAAACTGAGCTTAAATACCAATCTAATCGACGTGTGCTTGTTGAACTAGCTGGTGAAGAAGCCGTGCAATCCGTTGATCTGTTAATAGATCTAGAGGTGGAAGAGATGATTAGTGATTTGGTGGCGGTTTAAATAAGGGTGCTGTCGTAATACGTATATCAAACAGGCACTGTCCGCAAAAACCACAATCACAAGCAAGTCACTATCTTTGAACCATTCACAATAATAGAGCTGTTAGCAAGGAATTAGGTAATAGACATCCTGCAAAACCCCGTTTTGCTAGTGATGTCGCTTTAAAAAAGGTAGCAACCGCAACGAATGTTGCGTTTGCTTTAAGGAGAATTCCGACTTTTGCAGTAAGTCTAATAGAGTACTGTTATGCTATAATAATCAGTCATGACCAAAAAGCACGACGAACATCACCTAACTCATGCACTCTTGAGTGACTTAACAGACCAAGAGCCAAATATTTATGAGTTAACTAAAGACTTAGCTAGAATTGCTAAACAAATTAAAGAGGATACCAAGGAAGATCCAGATCCTCCAAAACCGATACTTGAAGCAATTAACAAGATTTATGATTCTTCGGATCACTAGACATCCTGCAAAACTTTGTTTTGCTAGTGATGTCGATACAGAGAAGGTCGGAACGGTGCGAAGCACTAGTTCCGTTAGTAAAGATAAAGAGGACTTTCGCGGGAAGTATATTAGAAGCAACTTTCACAGAAAATCTAATGAGCGAACATAGTAATATCCAAACTTGCTGTGTAACAGGGGCGCCGATTTGCCGTCGCATTTTTAATATGAATCTAGCCTTAGGCTACACCGAAGAGTTTTATTCATTAAAAGCTCTAGCTGACATGCATTCAAAAAGCATGGAAGAAATTTTTGATTTTGCTTATGACTATGTTGAAGCAAGAGAATGCTTTCGCAAAGAATGGGCTAAAATGAAATCAATAGAGGAATGTCCTCTACCAAATGATTGCCAAGCGACAAAGTGTTTCACTAATGACTAATTCAGAAATAATCAAAATTATCGAAGCTGCCAAAGCTCAAGGCAAAATAGTAGTAGCGACCAATGGTTGTTTTGATATTTTACATCTCGGACACCTTAAATATCTGGAAAGATCCAAGGCTCTTGGAGATATCTTAGTAGTTGGTTTGAATTCAGATACTAGTGTCAAACAACTCAAAGGCGAATCAAGACCAATCAACCCTGAAGCTGATAGAGCGGCTCTCTTACTCGGTTTGAAACCGGTGGATCATGTGCTGATTTTTGATGAGCTTGATGCTAGTGAATTCTTGCGCTTGGTCAAACCCAATATTTATACCAAAGGAGCCGATTATCAAGCAGAAAGCTTGCCTGAATTTCCTGCAAGTCAAGAAATTGGCGCTAAAATAGAATTAATTGAACTTGTGGATGGCAAATCAACTAGTTCAGTTATCGACAAACTTAATGACTAAAATCAGATCATCTTTGATTGCACTTGCTTTGTTGTGTTTTGGCACAGCTAGCTTTGCTGTGACTTCTAAAATCGAAGCACTAGTCGACACCAAAACCATCAAACTCAATGAGCTAGTCACCTTGACCGTTGCTATTTACAATCTTGATCCCGAGTTTGTTCATTTTGCACAGGATACTGACGACTACACTGTAACAGCAACTTCAAGCTCCAAAAGTTTTCGCTTAATTAACGGTCAGTCTGATAAATCAATTACATATAAGTATGTGATTAAACCAAAACATCCAGGAATAATCAGCATTCCTTCAGTCAAAGTCAAAGCAGGTCCGCTAACCTATGACACTGATCCTGTGGCGATCACCGTCAACACAGCAAGTCCTGCTAACTCAGTGCCAGTCAAAACAGCAACGAACTTGCCAAAAAATTCAGCAGGCACAAGCAAAGCTGCAACAGCCCAAGCAAGAGAGCAAGATATCTTTGCCAGGTTTGAATTAAACAATAGCAAACCTTATACTAATGAACAAATCAATCTCAAACTGAAGATCTATCACAATGGCAATTTAAGAACTCTGAATTTACAGCCGCTACAACTCGATAATTTCATAGTTGAACGAGACAATAAAGCAAAGGAATACCAAGAGGTATTTAATAGAAATGAGTACTATGTCTACGAGATAGATTTCATCCTCTATCCCGTAAAAGCCGGCACTGCAATCATTCCAGCAACTGCCATTGACACTGTAATACTTGAGGATCGCAATATGAGACAAGTTGATCCATTTAGATTCATGAATCCATTTTTGGTTGAGAAAAAACGCCAGCTCTTAACTCAAGCTATCACAGTAGCAGTGCAAAGCTTCCCGCCAGGTGCACCCAAAGACTTTACTGGCTATGTTGGTGAACTTGCTGTAGTTCATAACCTCAAAGAAACTACAGTGAAATCTGGTGATGCAATTAGTCTAGAAACTCAAATCAATGGAGATGGTAATTCAGCGGCACTTAGCCCAGAGATGGTTTATAACTCTAAACAATATAGTATTTTTGGCGATAAAGAAAACTTGGTTGCGGAAATAGCAAACAACCGCAAATACTTTGAAGCAACAAGAACAACGGCAATTATTGCAAACAAAGATAAAGGCAAACTATCAATCAAAACCAAACCTATCATTAGCTTTAACCCCAAGACTCAGAAATACGAGACTCATGGCAACAACAATTTTGAAGTGGATGTAATAACTAATCCCAACGCTATCAAAGCTACTGATACTGTGATCGAGAACAAAGATCTTATTAAACCAAAAGCAATCAAAGAAAGCAAAACTCTCTTTACTGTTCCAGTGTCAGAGATCCTCAGCTACAAAGAACAACCAATCAAAAACAGAGAGCTTGTCTTATTAATCATCTTAATTAACCTCATTGCTTTTTGCTTCAATGCATACAAACATCTCAAAGGCTTAACTGATCCAATCAAAAATCTTGTGAGCAACGGACAAAGTATCAGTAGTTATATCAAGAAAACCAAAAATGCAGATAAGGTCTCAGAAATTTCTATCATACTCAAAGAACTTGCAGCAAAAATCAAAGCTAACAATCAAGCTGATCTTAGCACCAAGCTCAATGACTTCTTTGAAGAAAGTGACAAAGCTAATTACTCAGTACACAGCCACAATGGCTCTGGTGAACAACTGGAGTATTTTAAAACCAAAGCAATTGACTTAATAAAGGAGCTTGCAAATGCTAGATGAAAGCAATCTAAAAGACGCTAACCAAGCTTATTTGGACACTGATTACCAATTAGCACAAACTATCTATCAAGAGCTAGTGCAAGAACATCCGCATAACCCAATGCTCCTAATCAACCTTGCCAATAGTGAATATAAGATAGAAAACAATGGCAAAGCAATTAAGCATTATTACCAAGCCAAAAAAATCAGCCCACGCAGTAAAGAAGTAAATAACAATTTGGCAATCGTGCTTGAAGAAATCAAGCTCAGTCAAGATCCGATGCTCGCCTATAGTGGTTTGAGTGTTTTTGAATCATTGATATTCTTCTTGGTTTTCAATATTCTTTATTTAATGCGCAATAAACTCAAGTTCAATAGCAGCTTAAATTTCATTGTGGTTTTATGCCTTGTCATTTCTAGTGCCAACCTTGCTTGGCTTGGCTATGAGCAGAAAAATATTAAACGAGTTGTCGTCACAGATATTTCGACCAAGGCATATTCTGGAGACAGCGAAGCCTATAGCGAACTCTTTGAATTATTAGATGGACAAATTCTTCAGCTAGTAAAACCTGGTCCAGACTGGTCACAAATTAAGTATGGCGAATCACTCGGTTGGGTTAAAAACTCTAGCTATGAGTTGATCTAATTGCATGGTATATTGACATAAGTGAGTAGCCAAACCAGAACAAATAGCTTGAAATTCCCCAACAAATTCTATTGGGGTACGGCTACAGCTGCATTTCAGATTGAGGGTCACCCAGAGGAAGCTCTTGGCAAATTATCTGATTGGTCTGAATGGATAGAACGAGAAGACAAAGTCAAAAAGCCGACTAATGACGGTAGAGCGGTGAATCACTACGAGCAAATGATAGAAGATGTTGATTTGATTCGAGGCATGAACAATAATGCTTATCGTTTTTCTTTTAACTGGGCAAGATTGCATCGTGGACCTGGTGAGTTTGATGAAAACGCCGCTAAGTTCTACGACACTCTTTTGGATCAGTTATTGCAAGACAAGGCTGGACTTGCTCATAAAGCTCGGATCGAAGCTTTTGCAACAATTGTGCATTTTGCAATTCCAACTTGGCTGGCCAAAGCAGGTGGTTGGGAGAATTCCAACACTGCCAATGAGTTTCAAAAGTTCACTGAGTTTTTGGTGAAGCGCTATGGTGACAGAATCAAAAACTGGGTCACCCATAATGAGCCAAATATATTTCTTGGCTTTGGTTATGAGTCTGGCATCTGGCCGCCTGGTTACAGCAATGACTGGAATAGATACTTCAAAGCCTATCAGGGTCTGCTTCTTGGGCATCAACTCGCTTACAAAACCATCAAAGAACATAACCCCCAGGCGCAAGTTGGCTTTGCACAAAACCTATATGCCTATGAAAGCAAGGACGAAAGTCTTCACGAAAAAAAATGGCAATCAGCTAATGCAATGCCAAATGCGCTGCGCAAACAATTGCACAACTATGCTTTTATAGAGTCTTGTATCGAAATGGACACACTTGATTTCCTTGGAGTAAATTACTATACTCGCTTCAGTTACAAACTCAACCCGAAAGCCAAGGACAATGCTGATCCCAATGTAGATTCAAGTTTCTGGGGAGAACTAGATCCTTATCCAGAGTCAGAAGCTAATAGTCTTGGCTGGGAGATTTATCCAGAAGGCTTGTACAAAGTGCTCACTGACAAGAAACTAACAAGAATGCTTGAAGGCAGACCAATTTATATTACCGAAAATGGTTATAGCAAGGTTGAAGCAGATCAACTTGATATTGAAGATAATTATAGAATCAAATTTATTCGTGATCACTTGATAGCTGTTCACCGCGCAATTAATGAGGGTGCCAATGTCCAAGGTTATTTCCATTGGAGCTTGTTAGACAATTTTGAATGGGCACTGGGTATGAAACCAAGGTTTGGATTAGTGCATGTAGATCACAATAGTTTTGTGAGAACGAAGAAGAAGAGTTATGATTATTATGGTGCGATAGCTTTAAATAACGGCATTGCTTTAACTGAAAAGCCAATGGTCGATCCCTACATGGCTTCAGATCCTTCACCGACGAACATAGGTTCTCCATTCTCCCTGAACCCTGCAAACGCTCCTTTGGAGCTGCAAACGGAGTCTTCGACTCCTGGTTCTATAATAGAGTTCTTTCGAAACCCATAAATGGGACTGAAAGAACTCTACCAAAATCTTCGATTTTGGGTCTTTTGTAAGACCTCATTACACGAAACCTTCGGTTTCGAAAGAGGTCTAATAGACTTGTTTTGAAAGTCGGAATTATCTCCAAAGGCAGCGAAGCAGAGAACTCAGACTAGCCTGCGTATTGCCATGGACAATCATGACAGCCCGTCATACAACAACCAGACCCCTTACTCGGGTCATCTAGTTCTTCACCTTCAGTCCTTTCAGTAGCAGCTTGATTTTTAGCTTTATCAGAAAATTGTACCGCTCTATATTCAGCACGATCTTTAAAAAATTCGTCTAGTTCAGATTCGAATTTCTCAGCTTCTGTGGATTTAGGCTGATCTGCTACCATAGCTATATTATACCCTGTCAAGCCCAAAGCTTCTTTCTGGAAATCTCAAGCTAGCTGATGGATTCAGCTAGCTCCTGCAACTTCATCTGCTGATCATGAGCAATCAAAGCATTAAACACACCATCAAGCTCACCTTCTAAAATCTTGCGCAGAGGGAAATTCTGGTTGATACGATGCTCACTGACTCTATCGTCCTTATAGTTATAAGTTCTTATTTTCTCTTCTCGCCCGCCTGTGCCAACTTGGATTTTGCGGGTACTGCGCTCTGCTTCAGCCTTGCGTTGAATTTCTGCTTCATATAATTTAGCTTTGATCATCTTGTAAGCTTTCTCACGGTTTTGTAATTGTGATCTTTCTTCACGACATTGAACAACTATACCTGTCGGTTTATGTTCAAGCCTCACAGCTGTCTCAACTTTGTTTACGTTTTGTCCACCAGCCCCGCCAGCCCGGCAAGTAGTGAGAAGAAGATCTTCAGGTCTAATTTCAATTTCAACATCATCTGCCTCTGGCATAATTGCAACAGTTGCAGTACTCGTGTGTACTCGTCCTTGTGACTCAGTAGCTGGAACCCTTTGAACACGATGTACACCAGACTCATACTTGAATCTACTGTAGACTTCTTCACCGTGAATTTCAAAAACTATCTCTTTATAACCGCCATGTTCAGCAACATTGGCATCTATTAAGCTGTACTTAAAACCTAGATTATCACAGGCTCTACAATACATACGATAAAGATCACCCACAAAGATAGATGCTTCATCTCCACCAGCACCTGATCTAATTTCAATAATAATATCTTTTTCATCATTAACGTCCTTTGGCAATAAAAGTATTTTGAGCTCTTCAGAGAGCTTGGGAATGGCAAGCTCTGCTTCAGTAATTTCCATTTGTGCCATTTCTTTGAGTTCTGGATCTTTTTCCTCTTTGATAATCGTCTTAGCTTCTTCAATTTGTATGATCAGTCTTTTGTAATCAATGAATTGATCAACTGTTTTTGCGAGTTTTTTAAGAGTACGTGTCAATTTTTGATATTCTGGCTGATTTTGAAAAATCTCAGGATCTGCAAGTTTTTTTTGCAGCTCTTTGTACCGATCTTCGGTCTCTTGTAATTTGGCATATAGTGAGGGGTGAATCATAAATTAGTTAACACCAGACTAATATACCACTTGCGGGCTAGTAACTTGGTAAAGACATGTTTAAAACTTGTTCAAAGAGCAACTAGTTAAGCGGCTATAATTAAAAACCAATGAGCACCAGCTTTGCAAACAAAAAGAACCATAACGAACTACTGCCGAGCAGTATCGAAGCTGAACAAGCAGTATTGGGAGCCATCCTAGTAGATGGTGAAGCCCTACACAAAGTCGTTGAACATATTGACAGTGCCAACTTCTTTTATAAGCGAGCACATCAACTTATATATGAAGCGTTTTTGAGATTAAATGAAAAAAGCGAAAATATCGATATTCTTACTGCTTCGCAATATCTCAAGGATCAAAATCAACTTGAAGAGATTGGTGGTCGCAGTTATTTATCTGCGCTTACTGACCACGCACCAATTGCAGCCAACGCTCCTCATTACGCCAAAATAATCAAAGCCAAATCTCTACTACGCAATATGATTCTTGCTGGTAATCAAATTGTTGAACTAGGGCATCAAAGCGAAGAAGACCTTGATACACTTGTCGACAAAGCAGAACAACTTATTTTCAATCTTTCGCAATCCAAATCCAAAGATCAATTGATTCATATTGGAGACCTAGTTCACAAGAGTTGGAAAATTCTTGAAGAAAGAGAAGCAAATAAAAACCAGCTATCAGGCTTGGACACTGGTTATCACGACTTTAATGTCCTAACATCTGGTTTACAAAAAAGTGATTTATTGATTCTTGCTGCAAGGCCGGCTATGGGGAAATGCCTGCATAAAGACTCTGAGATTATTCTTGAAGATGGTAGCTTAAAAACAATTGAAGATATTTATAAATCTCAGAATGCCAAGATTTTAACACTCGATACTAATTGGAATTTCAAGTTTACAAAACCATCTGCTTTCATAGATGATGGTATCAAGCCTATCTTTGAAGTCAAAACCAAAACAGGTCGCTCCATCAAAACAACTCTCAGTCATCCTTATCTAACAATCGAAGGTTGGAAAAAACTTGCTGAGCTTCAAGTTGGTGATAAAGTGGCTGTACCAAGAATCATTAATGTCTTTGGTCAGGAGAGGCTTAGGGATTGTGAAGCTAAATTATTGGGATTAACAATTGGCAACAACTCATTAGAGGGGCTTGAATTTACAGTAGAACAAGAGATTACAACACAAGACATTCAACTAGTCGCAAATACTCTCAACACCTCTTGTCAAATGATTCAGAAGAATCCAAGCAAACCTCCAATTTCTATAGAAAAGATCCCTGAAGATGTTTTCCAATTACCAAAAGAACAGTTGGCTCTATTTATAAACCGCCTATTCTCAGCAAATAATTGGACTGGATCGTTAAACATAAATCAAACTCAAATTTCTCTTATCTCTCAATCACAAACAGTAGTTAAACAAATTCAACATTTACTATTACGCTTTGGGATCATCTCCTCAATCCATCAAGCAACAACCTGGCAACTTGATATTACAGAACATAGCTCTATTAAGACATTCATAGAAGAAATTGGGATCTTCACTCAAGAAGAAGCACTCAACACTATCAACCAACAACTCAAGCTAAATGAACCGAACAAAAATACTCAAGGTGACATTTACTGGGACCAGATTGTATCAATCGAGCACCATGGCTCAGAACAAGTCTATGACTTGACCATAGCGGAGACTCACAATTTTGTAGCAAATGATATTTGTGTGCATAATACCTCACTTGCTTTGAACATCGCAGAAAACGTAGCCATCAACACCAAAAAACCAGTTGCACTATTTAGTTTAGAGATGTCGAAAGAACAACTAGTTCAAAGACTTCTCTGTTCAAGAGCAGAAGTAGATAGTTCAAGAGTAAGATCTGGACAACTTCATGCTGATGACTGGGCGAGATTAGGAACGGCAATGAGTGAGCTTGGTGAAGCTCCTCTCTACCTTGATGATTCAGGTGGAGTATCAGTCATGGAACTTCGCGGCAAATGTCGAAGATTGCAAGCAATGACCAATGGTGAACTTGGCTTAGTTGTAATCGATTATTTGCAGCTCCTTGAAGGAAGATCAAACGACACGCGTATTAATCAAATCTCTGAAATTTCTAGGGGTTTAAAAATGATGGCACGTGAACTCAATGTACCAGTAATGGCTCTATCGCAGTTGTCAAGGGCGGTTGAATCAAGGCAAGACAAGCGACCGATGCTTTCTGATTTACGTGACAGCGGATCTATCGAACAAGACGCGGATATCGTGGTCTTCATTTACAGAGATGATTACTATAATCCTGAATCAGAGAAAGCAGGAATTGCTGATGTAATAATCGCAAAACATAGATCAGGACCAGTGGGCGTGGTTGAATTGTTATTCCAAAGTAATATAACCAAATTCAAAAACCCAGCACCAGGATATTAAATATGAACAAGTTCGGAGATTTTGAAGTAGTAGCGGATCATAAGTTTGAGATTATTCCTTGCCCTTATGAACAGACCACCACCTATGGTCAAGGCACCAGTCTTGGACCGGCAGCTATCTTAGCAGCCAGCCAAGAACTAGAGTTCTATGATGATGAGTTTCGCCTAGACCCCTCAGAGCTTGGCATCAAAACACTTGACGCTATTGAAATCGGCTTGCAAGACTCAGACACAGAAAAGCCATTTGCAGCTCTTGAACAAGCATGCGCTGATTCCTACAACAGAAACAAATTCCCGATAGTGCTAGGGGGCGAACATTCTCTTAGTCTGGGTGCTGTCAAGGCAGCCTACCAAGCGGCAGAAGGCAAACTCACGCTCTTACATTTTGATGCCCATGCTGATTTGCGTAAAGAATACAACGGCAACCCATACAATCATGCCTGTGCAATTTATTCGATCTACAAAGCCTGTCCCAAAATCAAAATAGTTTCTGTCGGCATTCGCAATATCTCAAAAGGAGAGTGTGATTGGCTTAGAGAGCTTGAAAAACAGGTGGAAGACAATTTGATAGATGAAATGCCTATCACTATTTTTTATGCAAGAGACGAGTTTCAAAAAACCTTTGCGTTCCGGTCGGTGGTCAAAGAATTTAAAACAGATATTGCTGCGCAAGAAACTAACAAACGACTCTCACCTGGATCAAAACACAAACACTGGAACTCTAAAGACGTCATAAGCACGATCAAAAACTACGGTAATCACAACTTCTATATCACTTTTGATGTCGATGGGCTTGATTCAACCTTGATGCCAAGTACCGGCACTCCAGAACCTGGTGGCTTAGATTGGTATACTCCTACTAATATAATTCGCGAGGCTTGCAAGGATTCTAATTTAATTGGTGCTGATATTGTAGAGTTGGCTCCCATTAAGGGTTTTCATGCGGCTGACTTTTTGGTAGCTAAATTGGTTTATAAAATAATAGCCTCGAAGTTAGCCCTAGTCCTATAGGTTATAACCTATAAAACAACAGATTTGGCCCATTTTATATGATCTATCTCATAAAATGATATTAAAGTGGTATAATATTGGAGATATCCAATGATTTTACGACAAGAATACCTTGAAAAAATCAAAGCCTTCATTGATGGTCCAATGATCAAAGTCATCACTGGAATTCGACGTTCTGGCAAAAGCTATTTATTAAAACAAATTATTGATGAAATTAAAAGCACAAAAAAAATACCTGAATCACAAATCTGTTTCACCAATAAAGAGTTATTAGAATTCGACTCTATTCAAAATTACCAAGATCTAAATGCTTATGTCCAAGATTTTTTTGCCGAAAATCAAAGCTGTAAAAAATATTTATTCATAGATGAAATTCAGGATATCGAACAATGGGAGAAGGCTATCAGGTCATTTTTTGCAGAAGGTGATTTTGATATTTATATCACTGGATCTAATGCTAATTTACTTTCTTCTGAACTAGCAACTTACCTCTCTGGTCGCTATATAGAATTTACTGTTTATCCGTTAAGCTTCAAAGAATTTCTGGAGTTTAGGGGAGAGTATCAGTCATTAGAAGAAGAGTTTAAACTCTATTTGCGTTATGGTGGTTTTCCTGCTTTACATCTATTACCAATGAATGATGAGGCTATATTCCCGTCACTGAGGGCAATTTATAATACTGTAGTACTGAAAGATATTGTCTCAAGAAACAAAATTAGAGATGTTACTCTGCTTGAAAAAATCATTGTCTTCATCATGGATAATCAAGGAAGTATTTTCTCTGCCAATTCTATTGCTAAATATCTCAAGTCTCAAAAAATCAAAGTTGGCGTAGACACGATCCAAAACTATTTGAAATATATTGAAGCCTCTTTCTTGTTACATAAAGTACTGCGCTATGACATTAAAGGTAAGCGACACTTTGAAATGAAAGAAAAATACTTTCTTGCTGACCATGGTATTCGTAATGCAATTTTGGGTTTCCGTGAAACTGATATTTCAGGTAGTCTGGAAAATATCGTGTATCTAGAACTTTTGCGTAGAGGCTACAAAGTAGACGTCGGTGAACTAGATGAAGGCGAAGTAGATTTTGTCGCAACGCGAGCAGAAGAAAGAATCTATGTCCAAGTCTGTTATCAACTGAATTCTCAAGAAACCATAGATCGAGAGTATAAGCCTCTACTCAAAATTAGAGATCACTATCGCAAACTCATTATAAGTAGCGATCAATTCTTTACAGCAAAAGATAGTCATGGTGTAGATAGAGTGAATATAATCAACTTTTTGCTCGATAGAAACATCGTCAGCTGTGCAACGCAGATTCCTGAATCTGCTTAGTCTTGATCTGGCAAAACCAACGTCAATACAGGGCTTTCACTCAGATATTTTTTTACTGCTGAAGCTAGTTTATTTGCTAAACTTGGTCTATGATAATAATGCAAACTCTCGCTCATACTAAGTTTGTAAACTTGGTCAAGGACTGTAAGTCCAATTGGGTCTGGGCGCAAAGGCGCAGTGAAGATATAGCTGGTGGAGTTCAAGTTGCCGCAATCGTAGACACCAATGATTTGCACCGAACCGCTTCAGTTCCGCAAACAGTCCTGGACTTAGACAAAGTATCACAAGAACCAATCAAGCTCAGTGGCAAATCAATTCTATTTCTTCTAACCAAACGCAAATCACTAGAAGTTGATCATGGTGCACAATTTAGTATCGAACTAGCTGCTGGTGCCATGGAGCAAGGCGAAAGCAAAGAACATGCAGCTGGCAGAGAAGCGCTTGAAGAACTTGGTAGAGAAATCAAAAAAGTAAATCTAGTTGGCTGGAACCACGCTAGTAGTGCTGGTATCACATCAGAGATTCAACATTTTACTATTGCTGAGCTTGGTGGTCTCTTGCCCAATGCCGATGAAGTAATTGATAAACGCGAAAGAAACGAAGTCTTTGAAAAGATTCTTGCTGTGCCAGTGGAGCAAGCGATGCAATGGCTCGACAAACAACAAGCCTTAGAAAACCCTAAGATCTATGTCTCCGCTCTCACTAGAGCTGGTTTGAGTTTTGTGCTTGAAAAACTCAAACAAGAACAGCAGCAGAGTCTCGTTGGTCAGTTAGCTGAACTCAAAGATGATCTGCGTGAAGAATATGATAGCCAAACTATTATGGGCAAAATATCTGGAATGATACAAGGAATTAGTTCTTGGTTTAAGCCAGAAGGGGAGCTACAGGTTCAGGTAGTGCGATAGGCTTTTGACCTCTAAAAAACTCAAGTGCTTTATCGAAAAACTTGTTATCATCCAATACAGTTACAATGAAATTCCATGTCTTGTTAATAATAGCTGTCCCATCACTAGCCTGCGCGAATTTGGCTGCACAAGGTGCACTAGTGCTTTTGGGCACAGGCAAACCTCTCTCTCTGAAATCAGCAAACCTGGCTTGAGCGTCACTTGCTTTTTGCTCCATAGCACTTATATAATCTTGATTCACCGTAAAATTGTAAGCATCACCATGATGAATCAATTCAAAATATTCTGGCGTCATCTGATCTGGTGAACTGTGCCATATATTAGTTAATAGATTCGAGTCTGTAAAAACTGACTGTTCATATTTTGCTATTTCACCTACTAGTTTTAATCCATTCAGGATTGATGTTTTAAAAGTCTCTTTAGAGATATTGCTAATTTCAACTCCCTGCCTTTTAAGAAGTTGAGGGGAAATTGCAATTAAACCAAATAAAAACTTGATATTAGAAGTTAAACCACGACGCACATAACCTTCTTCTCCCAAAATATCATCAAAAAAGTTTACAACTTTGTAATAAGCATTACGAACGAAGGATTGAAATTCTTCCCCTGCTTGTAAACTAATTAACTGCTCTTTCATTGCTGTAAATGACTTCTCAAAACGCGAATGTGTCTCATCAAAAATGGGATTCAGTTCGCATTCAATCATATAAGCAATCATTGCTGCTCTCTTTGCAACCATTGTTTTATATTGGTCACTTTGTGGATCTATATGGTTTAGATCTATTGAAGATCTTGAAGTGTCAGGTATCAATGGTATCAACACTGATTGTCTATATTCTCTCAAAAGTTGTTTGATCTCTGAAACAGAAGCACGATTGTTAACGCCATAAGCAGCGTTGATTTTATCTGCAAAAACAGTGATGGGCTTTAATTGAATTGCTGAAGTATCCGCCATTGGAGTCAGTGATAAATAATATCACAAATGGATGCTTACTTAAAACCGTCTTTGAGCTCTTCAGCTCTAGCAGCACTAATCCCTAGCTTATGATCACAGATCGGAGTAGAGAGAGTATCTTTCTCGCCCTCTTCGTAGCAAGGACGTGGGTTTTGATAAAAAATACCAGTAGCGATTCTGCCACTAGCATAAGTATCTCTAGTCGCCACAGTGAAAGCTGCTTCCAGATTAGTTTTGTCATGTCCTTCAGCAGCTAGATCATAAGTATTGTCTCTATAAAACTGTGCTGTGTTTACTTTATTGAAAGTAACGCAAGGAGAGAAGGTATCAACTAAAGCAAATCCTTTGTGCTGGATAGCTGCTTTGTAAATCTCAACTGCTTGTTTTGGGTTACCAGAAAAAGCTCTAGCAACAAAACTTGCACCCGATCCAAGCGCCATAGCAATTGGGTTTAACGGAGCTTCAGGGTTACCGAATGGAGTAGATTTGGTTTTCATTCCTTCGTTACTCGTTGGAGAAGTCTGACCTGTAGTCAATCCATAAATAGAGTTGTTCATTACAATATCAGTCATGTCGATATTGCGGCGCATTGCGTGAATCA
>JAQCFG010000001.1 GCA_027618255.1 Cyanobacteriota bacterium | reverse complement strand
TGTTATAAATTAATTTGCTTCGGGGATGAGCTGCGCGATGAACGGACACGTAGCCGGTGCCCGCAGGGTAAAAATTTGCGTAGATACCTCGCCAGCTTTGCTGCGAGGAGTAGCAAATTTTAGGCGGAGTGTCATTTAAAGAAAATGATGTCATACTGGATTATATTAAAGACATGGTTGTAGATGGAAATTCAGTGATCGGTGATAATTATTTAGAAAACACTCTTTTTGAAAAGGATTATGAAAAGGATGGTAGAGAATGGAAGGATTTTGCAACAAGACCTACTTCTAAGCTTTTGATTGTAACTGATACTGTTACAGGAAGGTTTGAGTTCCCAACATTTAAAACCGAGGTTAAGGATAGTCATAGGATAGGAACAATATTTCCATTGTCAGTTGGTTCTGACGAGAGAGTAGTAAATAAATAATAAGAGTGATGATGGAGTCCGACAAGAACATTGGTATAAATTTCTCTAAGAAAGAAACCGAGATATATTGTTCGGGTAACCTTACTTGTACAATAAACTGGGTTTCACCAGAGGGCTTAGAGTTTTTATTTGATGATCTATTCCACTACATCGTGTTTGTCGCAACTTTTTTATGTTTCCTACATCGTTTTATAACTAAGGCTGGACAATCTGAGCAAGAGGAGAGAGACTATCTCGATCTTTTCAACGGTGAAGAGGCAGGATTTGTCTATATATTCAATAACTTAGCAGTCGATGAGTCAATTTATTTTTGGAGTCACTACAAGGACAGACCAACCTACTCTAATGGTGATAGATTGTTTGCTGATCCTTGCCGCAAAGCAGAAGAAGAAGATTATCAATTTATGCTTGATTACTTTGAAGCAATGGAGGAAGAGTATAAAACTAGACAATTAAAGGGGAAGGACTTTATTACAAATACAAGTTTTGTAAAATATCATGTAAAAGATATTGTTGTAATGTGGTTGGGGTTTTGTGATGAATATGCTTCTGAATTGGAGGAAGATCTTACTTGGGTGGGATTACCCAGTGTTGAGACTATCTCTAGGAATATTAGGGAATTAAAATCTCATGCCCAAGAACAAGGCTGGATATGAGGGAGGACGGTCAGCTCTCAACAATTCCACATTGAGAACCCTATCAATCAAAGATTCAAGTCATAACTTGTGCTTCTACCTTCTCCTGGTCGTTTAATGAAAACAGCAGATTCTAATAAATCAGCGAGGTCTCTTGTTGCTGTGGCTTTAGAGCATTTTGTGATTTTAATATATTTGGCAGCAGTCATGCCGCCTTGAAAACCTTCAACACCTTCTTCTAGCATGCGTTGAACAGTTTTGGTTTGTCTTTGGTTGAGTCTTTGACTGTGACGCTTGAAGAATTGTGATTTTTTGATAACAAATTGGATTATTTTCTCGGTTCTATAACTTGCTTTGATGAGCATTGCTAAAAAATATTCTAACCATTCGGTGATCTCATTAGATTTTTGAGCTTCTTCGAGCTTGGAATAATAGAGTTTTTTCTTGGATTCTATCTCTAATGACATGCAAATAATCAATGGATAGCCCATTGTTTGTGATAATGCTTTTTCTGCAAGCACTCTACCAATGCGCCCGTTACCATCTTCATAGGGATGAATTGATTCAAAATACAAATGAGTAATAGCTGCACGTATTGGTGCGGCTTTGATTTCTTGGTCTTGTTTGCTTGCTGTTTGATTGAACCACTTAACAAAATCGCGCATCTCTTTCTTTAAACTAGCTGAGGGAGGCGCTTGGAAATGGATTTTGGGTTTGCCAATATCTCCAGAGACAACTTGCATTGGTTCTTTATGTTTTCGAAAGTCACCAACTACAATATCTTTATGATCTTGAAATAAACTTGCGTGCCAATTGTTGAGTTGTTTGATTGTAAGAGTTTTATCAAAGCTTCTGTACGCATCAACAATTACTCTCGTGATTGAGTCTGCTTTAGAATTTTTTTGACTAAGAGTGGGTTTTAATCCCATCTGTTGTCTAATTGAAGAGAAGACTGCTTCTTGATTAAGAAGTTCTCCCTCAATCTCTGAACTTTTTAGAGCTTCAGATAGCATGATTTTGATAACGGCATCTAGTTTATTCTTGTCTTCAAGTTCTTTGATTCCACCGGTAAGTAAAGAGATTCTTTCAACTGAATCAATCAACAAGTCATGAATTTGGGCTAAGTCATAACTAAAATCAGGCCAGTCTTTTAGTTGCCAGTTGTATGCCATGAGCCGATTATACCACGTAATCGGCTCATAAATAACCCTTGGATGAGCCGATTATTTGTGCTGATCGGCTCAGGTAATGGCTAAAATCTAAGCTGAAAGCCCTTTGTCGGTGAAGTCGGATGATATTCGCACTGAGCTGCAGAAATCAACCTTGTGAGCAAAGCACCCATGCCCACACCTTCTTTGACATGACCCTCATCGTATCTAGCAAATATATCTTTAAGTTCTAAACCAGAGAGTTCTTTGACTTTGTCTTCTAGTTCTAGGCTTTGGCAGGCTTTGAGTTCTAGGTTTTTGATTTCAATCTCTGGACAAACAAGTTGATGTAGCTCAAAGAACTTTGCTGATTGGTCTTTGATTACCCAAGGGCTTGGTGAAATACTAAACTGAGCTTCTTTGCCTAGTCTTTTGATGAGCGCAGCGATTGCTAGCATCTGCGTCCCACCTGCAAGTGTGACTTCTTGCTTAGAGCCTTGCACTAGTCCTGCAATTAATGCTTGGCTTGGATCACCCATGGCAGCAAGTGCTGATAGTCCGTCATCCGTCTTCACTCCGGTCTTCGCTTCGTTACGACGCGACAAGCCTTGCTCTATAATCTCCCGCTTCAAAGCATGATTACCATTTGGAAAACTACTAGAAACCATATCCAGGCAGTCATAACCAAGTGCAGTCAGTAAACCAAGTGCAGTAGTTGTTCCTCCGACTACACACTCGGCAATAATCAATTCATCAAAATCTGCAAATTCTTCAGCTAGTTCATTGCCTGTAAGAATTAATTCAAGTACCTCATGGCGAGTCATGGCTTTGCCTGTTGAGATGTCTGCTGCAGGCTGATAGCGAACTTGGATATATGGGCATTGAGGTTTGACGTGAGCTCCCGCGTCAATAATGATACTTGGTATATGCATCAAGTTGAGACAGGCTTTGCTAATAAGTGCAGGACTTACGATGCCATCAGGTGAAACTGGCAGCTCTGGAAGGGTTTTGACTTTGCCATGATAAATAAACTCCGCGTCAAGTGCAGCAGTGTATTTGAGCATGTCTTGAGTGGCGCCAGCAGCTGAGATACCTGGGTGCTTGATGGTATCGGTGCCGGAGATTACTAGGATGAATAATGGTTTAGACATCAGCGTTGATACTTAAGTGGATACTTTTCAATATTGGTGAGTGATTCAAGTTCTATATCAATATCTAATTTATCCCAACGCAAATGATGTCCATGCAGTAATTCTACTTTGGGAATATCGCCTAATTTAGCTTCTTGGAACCAAGGGTAATCCTCAAATGGTAGGAAATATTCCATTTCATTAACATGGAGCCATATTCCATTCATCGTGATTCCGACAACTTCAACTTTTGAAGTGTTTGTTCCATGCTTTGCAGATTTCATCTTTTTTCTCCTCTACTATCTTTTGAAGTTCATTGAGTTAAACTTCTGATAACTTATATGCTTTTGCTAATTCAATTGTTGGTTCAAGCCAAAATTTTGCCTCACCTTCAGTAGAACTTATATGTATATGCCTCCTTGTTTCTTCTCTTGAAAAGAAAAAGAATCTGTAGTTCTTGTATTTAAATACAGTTGGGCTCACAGCCTCATTGTATCATCTAGACGACCCCATGCCAATCTCCTGCGCCGTCTGAAATACTTTCCCCTCAGTCAAAATAGAAGGAGCAATAATAACTTCAGCATCTTGCATCTCTTTAAGATTTTGGGCACCAAGAGTTGCCATTGAAGTTTTGAGTGCACCCAAAAGATTTTGACTTCCGTCATCTCTTTTAGCTGGACCATGAATTAACTCATTAATCGTACAGTGAGTACCAACCTTGATTCTAGTTCCTCTTGGAAGTACTGGGCTTGGCGTTGCCATGCCCCAATGAAATCCAGGAGCAGGAGCTTCGACTGTTCTTGCAAATGGTGAACCAATCATTACAGAGTCAGCACCGCAAGCTATTGCTTTACAAATATCACCACCGATGCCCATACCACCGTCTGCAATGATTGGCACATAGTTGCCGGTTTCTTTATAATGATCATCTCTTGCTTGACGGCAGTCAGCGATTGCTGTTGCCATTGGTACGCCAATGCCAAGTACGCCTCTAGATGTGCAAGCAGCACCTGGTCCAATACCGATTAATAGTCCAGCAATTCCTGTGTCCATTAATTTAAGAGCGATTTTGTAATCAACACAATTGCCAACTACTACTGGGATAGATGATCTTTTGCAAAATTCTTCTAGCTTGAGTTGGGTTGGTTTTGTATCAAGTAGGTCTTTAGATTGATTATTAGGAGCCGATCTATGTTCAAGACCAACTACCGTTGATTGGATAACGATGATATCGACACCAGCCTCTTCAAGTATAGGTAAGTATTCGTTTGCTAGATACGGTGCAAGTGAGATTGCAACGGGTTTTGCTTTATCTTTAAAACTCGCTTTGATTTGCTTAACTACTTTTTTGACTAGTTCAGGTTTAATTGGTTCTTTGTAGATTTTTTGCATCAATTCAACAAATTCTGTTTTTGTTGCAAGAGCCATCTCTCTTAGTACTTTGGAATAGTCTTCGTATCTAGTATAAATTCCCTGGAGGTTGAGTACTGCAAGTGCACCCTCGTTAACAATGATTCCTGCATTCTCTGGGCTCACTACTGAATCCATGGCACTGGCGATAATTGGCACATCAAATTTGAATTGACCTAGTTGCCAGCTAGTGTCACAAAGCTCGACATCTAGAGTATTGCCAGTTGGTACTAAGGCGATCTCATCAAAACCATAAGCCCTGCGAGTTTGTTTCCCCAAGCCTATTTGCATAGTTTCTTTCTCCGGATTAGTTATAGTTGCTCCCATAGACTAATTCTATCAAGATCAGCTGGTAGAATCATCATGTTAATAATTTTTATACAAATAACTCACTGTTTATTCCGAATGTAGTGAAAACCCGGTTGCTTGCAGCCGAGTAAAATGAAGAACCCCTAGGCAAGCCTAGGGGTATCTACATTTAATCGAGTGCTTAGCTAATCTCCAGTCCACCATATAAACACCAGAGCACTCGATATGATTTTTTTTGTTTTTTTAATCGTCATTCTAGGTTTAATTCCCCTCAGCAAGAAACCTACGGTTTCCTGCGACTTCCCTTTTGCGCAGCAAGCTGCGGGGAATTGAACCCAGAGACGATTAAATTCATGGCAAAACTTTATAGCTTTTTAACTAAATTAATGAGCCGTCCAAACAGTTTCCAGCTTGTCCTCTGGCTTTATCTTGCTGAGTTCATTGGCTATCTTGATTTTGAGATCGGGGTTAATATATTTGCCAAATATCAAGATGGCTGGTGATTTGATGCCATGGTTAATCATATCCTGAGCCAAAGATTGGAGATTACTGGTAACTACTATTTCGTTTTCGAGTGTACCGTTGTGTATTGCAAGTGCTGGCATATCTGTGTCCAGGTTCTTTTTGAGTCCTCTAAGAATTTGCACGACATTACTAAGACCCATATAAACGATGAGGGTCGAACCAGAGTCAAGAATTCTTGCCCAGGTTTCTAGTTTCAGTTCATCTATTTCATGCCCGGTCACAAGAGTGACAGAATCACTTTGCCCCCTGCGAGTGAGTGAAATCGCACGTGACACTGGCACGGCAAGACCACTTGTTAAGCCGGGAATGACTTGATAGTCATAGCCATTGTCTTTTGCAATTTCAAGCTCTTCTACTCCTCTTGCAAAAATAAATGGATCACCACCTTTGAGTCTGAGTACATGCTGACCGGCTTTGAGCCTATCAAGAATCAGGTTGTTGATATCTTCTTGTTTGACTGATTTGTGTCCCTTGCGCTTGCCGACAAAAATCAACTCCGGGTATCTACTTTTGCTTGGTTGCTTTGCTTCACGTCTATTACTCGGACTCAAAAGATCAAGCTCTTGGTTTTGTTCATTGAGCCATTCATAAATTACTGAGCTGTCAAAATCATCTGGTGCAAGATCAATACTGTCGATCCATTTAGTTTTGTTATAAGGATCGAAATTCTCAAAAGCCAAATTGAAGACTTGTGGATTTACCAGTGAGTCATAAAGAATCACATCGGCTTTTTGGATGGTTTTGAGGGCTTTAATTGAAATCAACTCAGGATCACCAGGACCAGCACCAACCAAGCTAAGCATGGCTTGAGTCTTTCTTTTCATTGTATCTAGATTGTTAGTATTGATAAACATTGACTCTCTCCTTGTTTTGAAATTTTGACCATTCTCTATCGGTGTACCAGCAAACCAGTTTCATGCGACGTCTTGAGTCTGAGTCCTTGCTGAATTTCTTTTTGACCTTAGTGCGAAATTCTGAGACCTTAGTAACAAGATCTTGAAAACCATTGTCTAGGTTTCTTTCAAGCTCGAGTCTGAGTTTTTGGGCAATAGCAGGAGCTTTGCCATTGGTGCTAATTGCGATTTTGACATCGCCTGAATCAACGATGCTCGGTACGTAAAAATCACAGTAATCCATTTGATCAACTGAGTTGACTAGTATCAATTGATCGCGACAACGATTAGCAATTGTATTATTGAGTTCGTTGATGTCTGTCGCTGCAATTACTAGATCGAAATCCTTTTCGTCTCCAAGTTCATATTCTCGCTCTATGAATTTAATATGTCTAATATCGGGAAACACTCCTTTGCAGGCATAAAGCTCATTAATAATAGTTGGAGCTAGTACTGTGATCGCTGCATCTGTATTGAGTAAGCCCACTAGTTTTTGTAAGGCAATCAAGCCACCACCAACAATGAGGACTTTTTTGTTTTCAAGTTTGAGAAATATTGGATATAGTTTGTTTTGTGACATTTTGGTTTAGATTGTAAACTCTCCTCCTTGTTCCATCTCTTCTTCTTGAATATGTAAACCGCACTCGATTTTGTCTTGTCCTGCCCAGCGTCCTTTGCGCCCCTCTCCGGGACTAGTACAAGGTTCGCAGCCAATACTGTCATAACCCTGATCCAAAAGTAAGTTATAAGGTATTTGATTTTCGTGAATATATTTCCAGACATCAGACTTGGTCCACTTGATTAGAGGATTGATTTTACCTAGTTTGAATTTTTTGTCGTATTCAAAAGCTAAAGCGCTGGCACGATGAGAACTTTGCTCACGACGAATAGAAGTAATCCATGCAAGTTTGTTTTGTAAAAGATTGGAGAGTGGTACTAGCTTGCGCATGTAGCAGCATTGATCAGGATCGGTTTTGAATAAATCCTTGCCATATTCTTCGTCTTGTTCACTGACGCTATGTTTGGGCTCAAGCATAATAACCTTGAGTCCATATTTGGTTTCAAGTTTGTCTTTGAGTTCAAGAGTTTCTTTAAATTGATAACCAGTATCCAAGTTGACGATAGCTAATCTACCGTGGCTGGCTTCTTGTTTGAGCTCGTCGAGGTCTTCTACCAACATTGTTTTGTCCAATTGTCCTTGATTGATAAGGTCTGCAATCATCTTAAATATGATGCAACCCTCGGAACCAAAAGCAGTTAAGAAAATGATATCTCCTTGCTTAAGTAATTCACTTAATGCAAATTCCAAAGCTTTTGAGCTTTTTTCTTCAAAGTCCAAACCTAGTTCTTGCCAGTCTGGGATTGTCATTGAGCAAGTGCCTCGGATTGAATGGCCACGGTGCCAATACGGTCGACAAAATCTCTGAAAAATTCGTTTTCTTTTTTGTGCTTTGTATAGTATTGTAGCAGCTTTGACAAGGTGACATCTATGTCTGCATGTAAAAATCTTCCGTCCAGTGCTTTACCAAATTGTGCATTATTACCAAGTCTGCCACCCAGAAATATTCTAAATGCGTCAAGCATCTCGCCTGAGTCGGTTTTGATTTTGGCGCCAACTAAACCGATATCGGCTATAGAGTATTGGGCGCAGTTGTTTGGGCAGCCAGTTACCGAAATCATGAGCTCTTGAGACTTATCCTCAGCTTTGCCATTTATCGCGAAGCCGGGAAATTCTTTATCTAAATAATCAAAAAGTTTTTTGGCCTTGGTCTTGGTTTCAACTATCGCCAGGTTGCAAAATTCAGTGCCGGTACAAGCTACACCCAATTGCGTAAAGGCAGAGTGTTCGGTTTTTAGTCCTAGTTCTTGCGCTTCTTTAATTAAGTCATTGAGTTTGGATTCAAGTACATTAACAATGATTAGGTTTTGTTTATTGGTTGTTCTAGCTTCACCATCTTTGCAATATTTT
Organism: Cyanobacteriota bacterium; assembly: GCA_027618255.1. Lineage (NCBI taxonomy): Bacteria > Bacillati > Cyanobacteriota > Cyanobacteriota bacterium. The sequence goes on along the minus strand of JAQCFG010000001.1, from coordinate 57,349 downwards.
TCAATCAAGCTGGCGATATTTGCAAAGTCAGGAGAGTAAGATCTGCCACTAACAAAAGCTAAGCCCACAGCATAGTGGCCATTCTTGAGTTTGTTGATGCCAAGATGATCTTGGTGAGAGACTTTGGGGCTAGGGAAGTATTCAGGTGCGCCCGTTTCCATTGTTCTAATTAGTTCAACTCTTTCAAGAGAGTAACCAAGCTCTGCTTCTATTGCTTCAAGAAATTTATCAACTCCCCAGTCTTCGATAAGAAATTTAATTCTGGCTTTGTGGCGTTTGTCTCTAAAGCCATTGTCTCTATAAACCTTGGTTGCAGCGATTGTGACTTCTTTGGCTTTGTCACGTGGTACAAAAACTGGAAAATTGCGTGAGATCATCGGTTTAGTACTGAGTCCACCACCCATTTTGAGTCCGTAGCCAAGTTCGCCTGTCTTTGGATGTTTGACTCCAACGAGGGCAATACAGTTGATATCTGGTTGCGAGCACCAAGAAGTGCAGCCAGTTACTGTCATTTTGTACTTGCGTGGTAGGTTGGCAAAGTCTTTGTTGCGAGTGAAGTATGAATCTATTGCAACAAGATCATTACTAGCGTCAAAAATTTCATCTTCAATAAGTCCAGCAAGCGGGCAACCTGTTACATTGCGCAAAATGTCACCGCAGCCACCAGCAGTATCCATACCGACTGCTTTGAGCTCTTGAAGAATAGTTGGCATGTCTTCAATTCTGAGCCAATGAAGTTGTACGGCTTGTCTTGTTGTAATATCAGCAACTCCTCTAGCGTATCTTTCGGTTAGATCGTTTATTGTGCGAAGTTGATTTGCCGTAAGCTTGCCGCCCGGTACTTTGATACGCATCATAAAGTAACCCTCTGCATTTGGTTTTTGTGCGTAAATTCCATACCACTTAAAAAGTGGAACTAAGTCAGGATTGACTGCCTGGTATCCAATCTTGGACGCTTCTTCGATATGTGACCAAACCTCTAATCCGCCGACCTCTGTTTTTAACTCTTCAATTGACTTAGACATAGCACTATTATAGTATAAAGAGCATGCGCAATGTTTTGATATGGGCAGAATCCCAAGCCCTGAGGCTCAAGCAATCTAGTGCTCTTGTTTTAATAAGTTCAGCTTTGGTTTTAAGCGTGATGATGCCAGTTCAAGCAGCAACTGCTTTTAAAGCTCAACCAGTTGATGAGTCTTTCTTTAAAACACCACATGCTAATAATCCCAAGCTAACAATGTCGGTCAACTTCTCTTTCTTTGAAACTGAGCTTTCTAAGATACTTTTGGTTTTGGCAAGGCAGGCTGATTTCAATGTGGTTTTGCCAGAGAAGTATGATCGTAAACTAACAATTACCATTCATGAACAGCGAGTGATTGATGCAATCGAAGATGTTATTGAGCTTGCCGGACTAAGTTATCAATTCAAGGCTAATAGTTTAATCGTCTCATCTAAGCAAGGTCTAGGACAGTTTTTTGAATCAGTTCCCGTTACTTATTATTCAGCTGGAAAAATCGTCCAAGCATTGAATGAGATTCTTTTTGAGCATTTACTGATTACTCAGGATCCTAGTCGTAATAAACCGAATGCCGTTCTTGATCCCAGCAAAAATTCGATTATTCTTTTTGGTGATCAAGACCAGGTAGACGCTGCCAAGTTGTTTATTAAGCAGTTTGATCGCCCGCCAACAGTAAAGATCTACCAACCGGTATTTGTAAATGAGTTTGATATCAATCATTTGATCCATGCTTATTTTAGTGCCAACAAAGCTATTGAGATCAGTGACTATGAAGGCAAGGGTTTTGTACTTAAGGGGCAGGCAGGAGAAATTAAATCACTAGAGGACTTGTTAGCGCAGTTTGATAAGCCATTAGAGCCGGTCAATTTTATTATGGAGATTTTTGTTGTCAAGAAAGCTCTTTTGGATTTCTTTAAAGCCAAGAACCAACAGTTCTTAACTACTCAAGCCTATGTCTTAAACAAAGAAAAACAAGTCTCGGAAGAATATACCTCCTTGTTTAATTACATGGAAAGAATTCATCAAGTTGAGTTTGCACTTAATAGAAACGAGTCGCAGAACATTTTGGGGATTAAATTAAGCGGAGAGCGTAATTTGATTGACCCTAAGAATTATTCACTTGAGTTTTTTAATGAAGAATTGGCTTTGCTTTCTGAGAATGACCATGTGATTAGATTATTCGGCGCGCAAACGCTGAGAGCCTATCCTGAGATCAAGGCTTTGTTGAAGGAAGATCAGTCTGATATGATTTTTGTTGCTTTGAAGGCTATTTAGCTTGCTTACCAATCTCTCTAATTAATTGAAGACTCTGTTCTTCATTAAGAATAAAACGTTTTTCAAGAAAAGTGTTTAGTTTTTGACGCTTGAGCATAACCTCGTGGTCAAGTATCTCTCTTTGGTATTTATCTATTTGCAAGAAGTCAGGAGAACTTGCGTTCATCTCAGTAACTAGTTTTGTTCTTCTGCTTTCAATGAGAGTCTCTTCACTGCTTTTAAACGCTAACCATTCGTTATCGATTGCTTCAAGTTGAGTTTTTTGAGTCTCGTTTAGATTGAGACTTTGCCAATCAAGATTCTCGCCTTCAAGGCTAATGTAATTATAGTTTTGAGTATTGTTGATTCTTGCAATACTTGCTAAGGTAATGAGCAGTAAAATCACCACGATTGCGATAATAGGTTTCAATTTCAACTTCTTAGATTTTTTCACTTGACTGGTATTTTTCTTTTGATCGAGTCTTCTAAGTAGTTGGGCTAATTTTTGTTCGCGAAGATTAATATTGGTTTCAATTTGATCACTAATCTTGGAAATTCTGTTTACTGGATTTTGATCTTCTAGTTTTTGTTCAATGGAGTCAAAGAATAAATCAAACTCTTCTATTTCTAAATCCTCAGGTTCATAAAAATTAGTTAATAATTCAATGATCTCATCGGGCTTTCTGTCCTTGGAGTCTTTGTTTTTGGTTTTATCTTCTTTGTCAATCATGTAAAAACAATAGCCAGGTATCAATACCTGGCTTAATTATACTCTATTAGCTGGTCCTAGTGGCTTTAGCTACCTGGTTACAAGCTCTTTGGTAGAGTTCTGTTGAATCCATAAATGGCTTAGAAAGAACTCTGTTAGAACGCGTTTGACTGAAATCCGCCGTCTGCATGAAAATAGCCAGCCTCTTGTAAAAATGGTTCAAGTAATACCTGTAATCTTTCTCTTGCACGCCAAATCCTCGATTTTACAGTGCCTAGAGCGCATCCGAGTAATTCGGCGATCTCCTCGTATTGCAGACCCTGTAGTTCTCTCAAGACGATTGCCGTTCTGAACTGTTCCGGTAATTGAGCCATTGCTTTTTTGATAGCGTTCTTAGTTTCGTTGCTACTGATGATTTCATCAGGTTTTTGCTTGAGATCTCTAACTTCTCTAATGAATTCGTTCTCACCACTATCATCTTCATAAGTTTGATCCATGCTTACCGTTTTGACGCGACGTGGTCTTTTGCGAAGCTCATCGTAAAATAAATTCAATACAATTTGGTTTAGCCATGATTTGAAGATCTTAGGGTTGCGAAGATTGTGTACTCCTCTATAAACTCTAATGAAAACCTCTTGGGATAAGTCATTGAGGTCTCTCCACTCTGGCGCCAGTTGATATAAAAGAGCAAAAACATTTTTTTGGTATCTCTTGACGAGTTCCTTAAAAGCTTCTTTCTTTCCTATCTGACAAAGTTCTACTATCTCTAAATCTGTGCTTTCTGAAAAATCTAATCTCATATTTTTGTTCCTGATATTAAAAATCTTAATACCATAGGCCCGGGCCGTCAATAGATTCTCGGAACATTTTTAAATCTTTTGAAGTTATCTGTATATACTTTGGAATTTATTTCAATTGAAAATTTCTTATAAGAAATAAATATGTTTTTGTCAATTCTTTTGTAAGCAATACTTTAGACATGTTTCGAAACGAAGTTTCGATGTACAGGTCGATCAGATCTAGTTAGTTTGTTGCTAATATTGTCTGCACTATGAGAAAAAAAATAATCGCAGGTAATTGGAAACTAAACATGACTCAAGACCAGACCAAGTCTTTTTTGAGTGAAGTGAGTAGCAAATTAAATCAAAATGATTTGACGCAAGTACAAGCATTAGTTTGTCCGCCCTTTACGAGTTTGGCTGCAGCTGCAAACGCGATTAAAGAATCAGGTTTGACGATTGCACTTGGTGCACAAAATTGTAGTCAGCACAAGTCTGGCGCTTATACTGGTGAGATCAACACTGAGATGCTAAAAGAAATTGGAGTCACTCATGTATTAGTTGGTCACTCTGAACGTAGAGAACATTTCTCAGAAGATAACGCAACTATCAACGCCAAAGTTAAAACTGGAATCGAAGCTGGTCTTCAAGTAATTCTTTGTTGCGGTGAGTCTGAAGCAACAAGAGAGTCTGGTGAAACAGATGCTTGGGTTGCTGGTCAAATTGAAGCTGGCATCAAGGGTCTTGAGCTAAATGATTTTGCATCAAGAATTACAATTGCTTATGAACCGATTTGGGCAATTGGTACTGGCAAGGTTTGCGATTCTGCTGAAGCCAATCGTGTCATCAAGGTTATTCGCGGCAAGCTTGCTCAACTACTTAATCAAACAACAGCAGATGCTACTAGCATCCTTTATGGTGGTTCAGTTAAGTCTAGTAATATTGATGAGATTATGGGACAGTCTGATATTGACGGTGCTCTAGTTGGCGGCGCTTCTATTCAAGTTGCAGAGTTTCCTGCGCTTGTTGCATCCGCTGCCAAAGAAGCAAATAAGACGGTGGCTTAGGCTTTAACAGATCAGAGCATTCTTTGGTAATGCCGTGCTATCATATAACAAACTATGGATTTTGGCGACAGAAGAATAAATAAACAAAAATTTGAAGTGGAAATGGGTCCTATACTTAAATTTTTTCTTGAAAGAGACACAGAGGAGCTTACCAAGCTTGCTGATGATTTAAGTGAAGAAGCTGGAGAATTTTTTGGTGGAAGCCTAGCTGCTTTACTTGGTACTATGCCTGAAGAGCTTGGTGAAACAATGATTACCACGCACAAATCGGCTCTTCGACAAATACTCTATAGCGCTATGGTCACAGGTTATATCACTAAGACAGTTGAAGACAAAGTCAAACTAGAAAGACTTTGGAATGATCAAGAGCCAAAGAAAGAAGAGCCTAAATCGAATGTGCTTTTTGACAGTATTGTTGCTAGACCTGAGTTTAACTAGCTGTTTTAATAATTTCAAGCAACCAAGAACCATCTTCTTGTTGAGTCTTGGATTTAATGATATGACCTTCTTCTTGAATGCTGGTCGTTACACTCGTGATTGCTTCGCCATCATCAAGCGAGACGCTTAATTGATTACCAGCTTGCATTTCATCGAGTTTGAGCTTTGTCCTAACGAAATTGATTGGGCAAGGGGTATTTTTTAAATTTAGAGTTTCTTTAGGCATGATATTAAAAATGTTTCTTTGAAAAACTTCTTCCTGAGCTTGATTTGAGATATGTTTCAAAGTCATTCGCTTTTTCTGGTGATGAGAATGCAAAATAGTTTTTTAGTTGCCACGGTGTATATTTTTGTGTATAGCCAGAATTCTTTGAATTATGGTCAAGTAATCTCTTTTTCAGGTCGTAAGTTGACCCTACATAAAATTTACCATTAAAGTCTCTACTTTCTAAAATATATACATATTTCATTGATATTTTGAATATATATGTAACGGCTTTGCCCGTTTTCACTTCATCGCTACGCGATTTTGCTTCAACGTGGCATTCGTCTCGCTAACGCTACGACTATTTATAACATTTATATCTAGAGTTTTGAGCCAGATTGCGTCGTAGCGCAAGCGAAGACGAATGGTTGCGGAGGCAAGATTTGAACTTACGACCTTTGGGTTATGAGCCCAACGAGCTACCAGACTGCTCCACTCCGCAGGATGATTATAGCAAAGTTGGCTATTTAGAGTGCTGCATTTATATTTTGTTCATAATGGTGAAGCTTTTATCGAGAATCTCAACGTTATCTGTGGAATTTTGTCCCAGCTCCCTTTGATAGATGATTGAGCTAAAGAGTTTTGTTTTTAATTTCTTTATTGCTCCGAGGATAAAGTGCTGTCGTCTTGGCAGTTTTTTTGAAAACCAATAATTGTTTATCACCTTGATCAATTTGTTGAATCAATTTGAGACTAAGTTCGTGCATTGCAGCTTGTGCCATGGCAATCTCTTCTTCGATACCTTGTTTTTTGAAGGCAATAATAAATCCATTGGGTTTAACAAAGGCGCAAGTATATTCAAGCAGTATTCTGAGTTCTGCTACCGCTCTTGATATTGCCATATCATATTGTTCGCGATGATTTTGGTCGTGTGCCAGTTCTTCTGCTCTTGCTGTAATTGCAGTGAGATTTGTAAGTTCTAGTTCTTCTTTTGCAAGCTCCACAAATCTAATCTTTTTGCCAGTGCCATCAATTGCTGTGATAGTTATTTGCGGGAGCACAATTGCAAGCGGCAAAGCTGGGAAGCCACCACCAGTACCAACGTCTATGACATTAGCTTCGGTGTTTTCAAGAAATGGCACAATGCTCAAAGAATCTTCAAAATGTTTTTGATAGACTTCGGCTTTGTCTTTAATTGCAGAAATATTGGTGTGTGAGTTGTAGTCAGTATAAAGCTCGTAGAGCTTGGTGAATTGGTCTGAGTGTTGAGGGTAGTTTTGCATCGTAAGTACCTATGATTCTAACATCTTCCACTTGAAGAGGCAGCGAAGCGCAAACAGAGAGCTTGCTCTCGGAGGATTGACCGGCAAAACTTTACAAATACACAGATGTAATCAAAAAATCAACAGCCACAATAGCAACAAAACTCAGAATCACAGTCAATGTAGTTGCCTTACCAACTTCTTTGGCACCACCTTTGACATTGAGCCCGAGCGTGGTTGCAATTATGATTATCAGTGCAGCAAAGACAGCTGATTTGATCAGGCAAAGTGTGACGTCGGAGATTTTGATATAGGACCAGATGCTGCCCATAAAACCTTTGAAGCTGAGGTCTTCTGTCAGCCAGACTGTTATGTATGAACTTGCTACTGCAACGATACTTGCAAGCCAAATAATTATTGGTGAAAAAATTACCGCAGCCAAGAATTTAGGCACTATTAAATACTCGAGGTGATTGACTTTGAATACTTTGAGCGCATCGATTTGTTCGGTAATTTGCATATTGGCAAGTTCTGCTGCTAGCCCCGTGCCGTATTGAGTTGCAATCATTAAAGAGCCAACTACGGGAATTAATTCTCTAGTCATTGTTAAAGCTGAAAGAATACCGAGCTTGCTGCCGATTCCTTTTGAGACAAATTCTGGTCCAAGTTGAACTCCAATCACGACTCCAAGTGCTATTGAAATAACCATGACCGGAATAATAACGCCATAAACAAAAATATTCGCTTCTGTAAAGAAACTTGCAATATTGAATCTGCCCCAAGCAATTGCATAAGTAATTTGTGCAAAGTTGCTTGCTGCTCTGCCCACAAGAGCGAGTACTTCTTCAATATTTTTTTGTATGCTAACAAAGCCCACTAACTGCATTCTACATCAAAATTGGTAAGCAAAGCAAAAGCCTCAGACTAAGCTGAGGCTTTCATTGTTTATTAGAGTTCTTTCGAAACCCATAAATGGGTCCGCAATAACTCTACCAAATTTGAGTGATTGATTGTTCGTGTTTATTATTGAACAGGGAATAATTTACCCTGCATGATGTAGTGTATAGATGAAAGTCCAATTAGTCCGTAAACTAAATCAACTACCATTCCGAAACTACCAAATAGCATTTCTACTATGTTGATATCAAGGATTCCTACTAATCCCCAATTCAATGCTCCTACTACTAAGAGTAGTGATGAGATCAAGTTAATTAAATGCATATAGCACCTCCTTTAAGCTGTACAAAAACTTTCGACGCCTATGTCAAAAACTCTTATATGCCTTCTTGTTAGTTTTAATATACCCGATACAGGTTAAGTAAGCGTTATGCGGCTAGGTGAAAACCATTGAAAAACCTTGATTATTTTCAATTCTTTGCCAAAAATAGGTGTTCTAACTAGGCTTAAGTGACTATGGTTATAATATGATTCATGTCCTCCAAAATTAAAATTGGATTACTTGGCTGTGGAACTGTTGGTTCAGGCTTAGTGAAAATACTCAATAATCATAAGCAGGTTCAAATTGCCAAGATTTTTGTTCGTAATGAAAAACGTGCAAGCGAAATTGCCAAAGATTTGGGCTTGGATCTCGGTATTTTTACTTGGAATATAGATGATGTTTTAACCGACTCTAGTATCAGTATTGTTGTTGAATTAATGGGCGGAGTCGAGCAGACCAAGAAGCACTTAATTAAGGCACTTGGAAATGGTAAAAATATTGTTACTGCCAATAAGGACTTGCTGGCTCTTGAAGGGGATGATTTATTTATCGCAGCTGCAAAACATCAGCGCACCATTATGTATGAAGCAGCGGTAGCTGGCGGCATTCCAATTATTACAACTTTGAAACAAAGTCTTGCTGCAAACAAAATTATTTGCTTGCAAGGAATACTTAACGGAACCACAAATTACATTCTTGATGTCATGAAAAAAGAAGGCAAACCCTTTGCTGAAGTGCTCAAGGCTGCTCAAGAACTTGGTTTTGCAGAGGCTGACCCTACTAATGATATTGACGGGCATGATGCAGCTTACAAAGTTGCGATCTTAGCTTCAATTATTTCTGGTAAGCGGGTTGATGTAAACAAGGTCTATCGCGAAGGTATAAGCAAGATCACCAAGATGGATATTAATTCGGCACACAAGCGTGGTTATGAAATTAAATTGCTTGGAATGATTTTTAATAATGATGATAAATTAGACGCAAGAGTACATCCGGTTTTTGTGCCACGTGATAATCCACTTGCTAATGTATCGATGGAAAATAATGCAATTTTGGTTAAGGGAGATGCTTCAGGTACGATCACTTTAATTGGCAAGGGTGCTGGTTCCTTGCCGACAGCTAGTTCAGTGGCTGGCGACATTTTGATTTTGATTTCACAAGAGTCTTCAGAACCAAATCCCTTGCAAATCTCCAATTTTACGGAAGCAGCAGAATTGAAAAATATTGATGAAATCGAGAATTCTTTTTATATCAGAATATCGATGCATGACAAACTTGGGGTTTTGCGTGATCTTGGTGAGACTTTGTTTAAACATAATGCCAATGTTAAATTTATTGATCAATATGATGTGCATGGTTCAGAAGCACATGCGGATTTTATTATTGACCCTATCCAAGAGAAAGAATTAAGAGAGATTGTCAAAGATCTTGAAGCGATGGACTCTATTAAGGCTGTTGAGAGTGTGATACGGGTTCTTTAGCCACCCGTACCTGGTATGTCATAATTCTGCAGATAATTTCCTGTATGGACTACGAGTTCAGGGGATTAATGATGATTTTAATTATTGAAATTATCTGTAGAATTGTGAACTACTAGGTACGGGTGGGAAAAGGGCATAGTAGAATAGGAAGCTGTGAAAACAGTAACCAAAGTAAAAATGAAAGTGCAAGGCTCGACTAGTTTAAAAAGAACCCATAGTTCAGCTTCATTGACTGAAGCTAGTGCCGGACAGGAAGCAATTGTTGCAGGTTGGGTTGAAACAGCAAGAGATCTTGGTGGAATCATTTTTATCGATCTTAGAGATCACAAGGGCACAATTCAAGTTGTAACTGACCCTACTAAAAATCCAGAAGCACACAAGATTTTTGAGAAGGTAAAAACGGAGTATGTAATTTCTTGTAAGGGACCAGTTACTATTCGACCAGAAGGTTCTCAAAATACTTCTATTAAATCTGGTGCTGTTGAAATCTATCCAACTGAAGTTGAGATCCTCAACACTTGTAAGGTTCTACCTTTCCAGATTGATTTAGCAGAAGAAGTTAATGAAGATCTGAGACTTAGATACCGTTACCTAGAGCTGCGTAATGAAAAGAAACGCGAGAACATCATCAATAGACACAAGATTGTTCATGCGATGAGAAACTATCTTAACAGTGAATACTTTTTAGATATCGAAACACCGATACTTTCTAAGTCAACACCTGAAGGTGCAAGAGACTACTTAGTTCCAAGTAGAGTGCACCCAAACAATTTTTATGCTTTGCCGCAATCGCCGCAGCTCTATAAGCAATTGCTTATGATGAGTGGCTTTGACAAGTACTATCAAGTTGCTAGATGTTTTCGTGATGAAGATCTTCGTTCTGATAGACAACCTGAGTTTACTCAAATCGACTTGGAGATGAGCTTTGTTACTCAAGAAGAAGTCATGTCTGCGACAGAAGGACTGATCAAGGTTGCTTTTGAAGTGATGGGTGTTGAAGTTGAAGCACCGTTTGAACGTATCACTCACACTGATGCGATGAGCCGTTTTGGTTCTGATAAACCAGATCTCCGTTTTGATATGGAGCTAGTTGACCTTAGTGAAATTATGGCTGGTTCAGAGTTTCAAGCATTTGCTTCTGTTGCCAAAGACGGTGGCATAGTTAATGCGATCAACTACAAAGGCGGAGCGAAGCTCAGTCGTAAAGATATTGATGACTTGCGTGATCTTGCTATGAGCTCAGAGTATGGGGCTAAAGGCCTTGCTTGGGTTACTTACAAGCCTACTGATGAAGAGGGCGGCTATGAGATCGCTTCTCCAATCGCCAAATTTTTTAAAGAAGAAGAGCTTGAGCAAATTACAGAGCTTTGCAAAGCAGAGGCAGGAGATGTACTACTGTTTGTTGCTGATAAAGCCAAGCTAGTACAGCATGTACTGGGTAAGTTGCGTTTACAAATTGCTCGAAATGAAGACTTGCTTGATTCACGTGATATTAAATTAGTTTGGGTTGTAGATTTTCCGATGTTTGAATGGGATGACAAATCAAAACGTTTTAAAGCAAATCATCATCCATTCACCATGCCTGTTGAAGAAGATCTTGATAAATTAGAAACTGATCCAGCCAATGTTAGAACTAATGCTTACGACATTATTTTCAACGGTGTTGAGCTTGGTGGTGGTTCTATCAGAGTCCACAAGATGGATGTACAGAGACGTATCTTTAAAGCACTCGGTATTAGTGATGAGAATGCACAAGCAAGATTTGGTTTCTTGCTTGAAGCGCTTGAACTCGGTGCACCGCCTCACGGTGGAATCGCACTTGGACTGGATCGTTTTGTGATGCTCTTGACTGGCTCAGAGACTATTCGTGATGTCATTGCTTTTCCTAAGAATCAAAGTGCTTTTTGTCCACTGTCTTCTGCACCGTCAGAAACAGATCAAGAGCAGCTTGATGAGCTTCATCTTAAGTTAGTTGACCCAGACTAAAATATTTAATAAAAGACTTGCCAATTACTATTGATATTATGTTAAGATTGTGATCTGTGATTGAGTTAGTTCAAACAATAGTTGACCCGAATAAAATTGTCAGTTTAAGTCCAGGCGATAAAAATAGATTTGCTAGGCTTCACGATGATTTGGAATCAAGTGTTAAGGCTTTACATCATGGGAACGATGATTTAGGGCTGAGTAGTTATTCAAGTGAGCATGTTAGTGAAGTATTTCTAACAGGGAATTTCAGTAAGCAGCAAATTACTATTTTGACAGAAGAAGTTCTAAGCAGACCCGACATTGATACTATTCAAGAATTGATAAAGGCTAGTTTAGATGATCCTAGTTCTAATCAGCGATCAGCATATTTTCTTGCAAAATACTTTATGCATTTTGACATTCAACCAGAATGGGAGATAGCTCAAAAAGTTTTGCTTGGCATCAGCAATGATTATACAACCTTGAATCAATTTGTAAGTTTCCTTGATCATGATAAGAATGAGGTTCTAGCTGAATTGAAAAATCTTGCCTTGAATACCAATCTTGCTCATAGACAAAGAGCTTTGGCTACAAGCGCTTATATGATTTGTGCACATTATAATCGAGATTCGTTACAAAGTTTTTTAGATGAGGCCTTAAAGTCTAATTCAGCACCAGTTGTTTCACGATTATTGGGAATTATTATGCGTGATGTTGATTTTGACCTTATGACGAAGAGGTATAGTCAAGATGACTTGTTTAAAATACTTTATTGTATGTTAGCCTATCCTTCTATAACTCCAAAGAGCTTACTTGATGATAATTTTTTTGAACTTGTTTTGCACTTGGCAAAACAGCCTGGTTCAATAACTAGATTAGAGGCTGAATTTAAGGAGCCAAAACTTAGCTCTGAAGATGACTATAAACCTATGCCGCGTAAAAACTTAGCAGAAGCGCTACTAAATGCATTCGGTTTTCAAGCTCTGGTGTCATTAGCAATTTGTAAATTACAAGATACTGTACCAGAAGAATTGAAACAGAATTTCCGTAATTTTTTTACTGAAATGTTAGCTAAATTTATGGAAGCAAAAGATCTAGCTCTAGCGCAATTCAATTTACCTGTAAACAGAGATACCGTGGATAATTTTCTTGATGCAATTGGTGACGAGAGCTAATGCTTTGCTATAATGAACTCAATGTCAAACACTGATCAAATCATGGTTACTTTCGATGACGTTGTTGCAGCAGTCAACAGGCTCAAGGGTGTCGCTAACAAAACTCCAGTGATGACTTCTCGTAATCTCAGTGAGATTTGTGGGGTTCAGGTCTTTCTCAAGTGTGAAAATTTTCAGCGAGTTGGTGCTTTTAAATTCAGAGGTGCTTATAATTGCATCGCCAAAAGACTTAGTAATAATCCTGAACTCCAGCAGAAAGGTATCGTTGCAATTTCTTCAGGGAATCATTCGCAGGGAGTTGCGCTTGCTGCCAAGTTATTGGGAGTGCCAGTTACTATTTATTTACCAGAAGATGCGCCGCCAAGCAAGATCGAGGCGACTGCTGGTTACGGAGCAAAGTTAGAATTTTTTGATCGTGAAAAAGATGATAGAGATGATCTTGCAACAAGATTGATAGAGCAAGGTGTGACTTTGATTCATGGTTATGATGATCCCGATATTATAGCGGGGCAAGGAACAGCAGCTCTTGAATTGATGCACGAGATTCCTGATTTGGATTTAATTATGACTCCGCTTGGTGGTGGCGGTTTGTTGTCTGGCACTATGATTGCAGCACGCGCTTATAATCCCAAGATCAAGGTTTATGGAGTTGAACCAGAAGTCGCTAATGACTGGGATTTGTCGATTAAAGCCGGCAAGCGTATGTCCATTCCGGCCCCCAAAACTATTGCAGATGGGGTTTCATTATGCACGCCAGGTAAGCTGCCTTTTGAGATACTCAAGGACCAAATGGATGGGGTGATTTTGATCAGTGAAGCTGAGATCATCGAGGCGCTTAGTTATGTGATAGAACGGATGAAAATCGTGATAGAACCTAGTTCTGCCTTAGTTGTCGCCGCTTTAATGAAGGGAAAAGTGCCATTGGATGGTATTTCTAGGGCTGGTTTGATTATTTCAGGTGGAAATATCGATCCAAAGCTCTTGTCTAGCCTATTCCGAATCTAGTGAAAACTCGGTTGCTTGCAGCCCAGTAAGTTAAATTCATGGCAAAACTTTATATTCTTAGGGTTTTTTAAGTATTAACAAGACGCAGCAAGCTCCAGATTTGCTATGATTACCAGCTGTATGAGCCAAGAAACCCTAAGAAAAATAGAAGCCAGCCAACTGAAAACAGATTTTACTGATTTTCAAGTTGGTGACAATGTTTGTGTCAAGGTATTGATTCGTGAGGGTACTAAAGAACGTACTCAGAATTTTGAAGGAATGGTTATCGCTATCAAGGGTGGTGGTATCAATAAGTCATTTACTGTCAGAAGAACTTTTCAAGGAATTGCAATTGAACGTACTTTCATGGTGCACTCACCAAAAGTAGTTGAACTGAAAGTACTCCGTAAAGGTAAAGCGAGAAGAGCTAAGTTGTATTACATGCGTAACCGTGTTGGTACTAAGTCAACTAGATTGCGTGAAGATTCATCGCGTATCGCCAAAGATTTTAAACAAAAACTTATTGACCAAGAGAACAAAGAATCTAAGCCCAAAGCTAAAAAAGAAACTGCAACTCCCACAGCGTAGTTTTGGCGTTATAATTTGATTATGAAATTGAAAACATGGATTTTAGCGCTTGTACTTATGCTTGGTTTTGCAGGTTACAGCATAGCTCAAGAAATAAAGAAGGAAAAGAAAGATATGACATCAGAATTAATAGAACAAGTTGCCAAAGAGCAAACAAAAGCAAACCCAGTTGTTTCATTAGAAACAGACAAGGGCGAAATCCAAATCGAGTTGTTTATGGATGATGCACCGATTACTGCTGGCAATTTCAAAGATCTTGTAGAGCGTAAGTTCTATAATGGTTTGACTTTTCATAGATTAATTTCTGGTTTCATGATTCAGGGTGGTTGCCCGCTTGGCAACGGTACTGGTAACTTCGTTGATCCAGAAACTAAGAAGACAAGATATATTAAGCATGAATGGACAGGTAAGCACCCACACAATAAAGCGGGTATAGTAGCGATGGCAAGAACTTCAGATCCTAATTCAGCAAGCTCACAGTTCTTTATTGATCTTGGACCGCAACCATTTTTAAATCCAGGCGGTTCTGATCCTTATGGATATGCTGTATTTGGACAAGTAGTTAGTGGAATGGATGTAGTGCACCTTATAATGAAAGAAAACGTGCCACCTTCACCAGGTTCTGACGGGACTGCTAATCCAGTTCATATTAAGACTGCCAAAGTTATTTAATATGTTCACCGGATTAATAGAAGAACAAGGCATTATAAGCAAACTTGAAAGAGCAGGAAGCAACTTGAATATAGAAGTTGCAGCTAGACTCGTGCTTGAAGACATGAAGCTTGGGGACAGTATTGCGATTGATGGGGTATGTCAGACTGTTACTAAGATTGAGTCTCAGTGCTTTGAGGTAACTGCTATTGATGAGACCCTCAAGCTAACCAATTTCAATAATTATAAACCAGGCACTCAAGTCAATCTTGAAAGATGTTTGAGAGCGAGTGATCGATTAGGCGGTCATATAGTTCAAGGGCACGTGGATGCTGTTGCGCGTTTGATTAGTGTGGAGTCTGTTGATGGTAGTTATGAGTTAATAATCGAAATCCCTGCAGAGTCAACCAAGTATGTAATCCACAAAGGATCGATTTGTTTTAATGGTATCAGCCTTACTGTTGCTGCAATTAATGGCAATCAAGTCAAGGTTTGTATCATTCCGAAAACATGGGAGATGACCAACTTGTCTAAGTTGGAACTGGGTTCTAGTCTTAACCTGGAAATTGATTTGATTGCAAAATATGTTGAGAATTTAGTCCTGCCCATGCGTGCTTAGCTCTTTTGAAATCTATTGCTAGTGGCTTTGGATTTGTATTATTGCAGTATTTTAAAAACAAAGTCCAAAGAAACTGACTTGCTTTACCATGATAAGGAGATTCTTTGCGAACTAAATCAAGTTGTTTGTACATGATGTTTTTGGCTGGTACTTTAACTAATAGTTCTTCATTTAATTCTCTTGCGATTAGTTGCCTAGGCATATAACCCCAACCTAGACCATTAATAAGCAGTTCTTTTTTAATCAAAAAATCAGTAATATTCCAAACATTGGCATTCTCTACTACTGATGCTGGCAGCTTTTTAGCTAGAGTGGATCTACCACCAACAACTAAGTAAGTGAGATTATGTAATTCTTCTTCAGCAAGTTCTGGATTTGCAGCTTCATGATCAGCGCTTGTCACCGGCAAGAATTCAATTGTGTTCCATTTATATCTTTCAGTTGTGTTGATATGTGTTTTGCATGAAGTGACAACTAAGTCAGCTTCACCTGCCATCAGCATCTCGGTCGGCTCTCCAAATGTTTTGAATATCAGTTCTATACTTGTTTGCGGGTAGGCAGAGTTGAATTCTTTAAAGATCTCCATCAAGACAGGAGTTGGTGTTACGGCTGAAACTACCAAATTGATTTTGGTTTCAACTCCACCAACAAGAGATTGACCAAAGGCACTTATCTCTTGATTGATTTTGTAAATAGCAAGTGATTTATTATAAACAACTTTGCCGGCTTCAGTGAGACTAGCTTTCTGTCCGTCACGATCAAAAATTCTGACTCTTAGGTCAGTTTCTATTTTTTTAATTGAATAACTGATAGATGATTGTGCTTTGTGCAATTTGAGCCCGGCTGCTCTAAAGCTACCCATCTCAACGACAGTAATCAAAGTCTCTATCTCATCATAGCTTAACGACAAATTTGGCTCCCTGTATGTACTCTATCCCTGTATAAAGTAGTCCTTCCCAAGCACGTGGTCATTTTGCTTAGCTATACAAAGCATCGATATCAACAAACTTGATCACTGCTATCGATTTTCTATACCCATTTTCGATCAAAGATTAGGTCAATATCTATTTTTATAGTCAACAGGGAGTTAATAGCGGGGGCTAAAAGGAGAAAAGAGTGAAGGGGAAAATGGCAGAAAATGACAATCGCGTAGTATACGAAAGAATAGAGTTTCTCAAAGATGAGTTGATAAACGACTTGCATCCCAAGACACTCAAAAGTATTCAAGACAAAATTAATTTACTGAAGTCGTCATCGATTTCAAATGATTTCTTAAAAATAGGAGACCGAGCACCCGATTTTGTAATTGCAAATCCGGTCGGTAAAAAAATCAAACTTAGTCATTTGGTAAAAAACGGTAAATTGGTTTTGAGTTTTATTCGTGGAGGTTGGTGTCCATACTGCTATTTAGAACTTCGCGCTTATCAAAAAATACTGACTCAAATTCAAGCACTAGGTGCGGGCGTAATTGCAATTTCCTCAGAACGACCCGATTATTGCTTGAATACTATGGACCGAAATGCTTTGCGCTTTGAGGTTCTAAGTGATAGTGGAAATAAGGTAGCTCAAAAATATAATCTCGTTTACAAATCTGAATCCGATATTGATCTTTGGAGTGAACTTGGCTTAAGTACAACAGTTACAGACGGTGATTTGTCTTATGAGCTACCTGTTCCCGCCACTTATATTGTTGATGAAAACATGATTATAAGATACGCCTTTGCAAATCCTGATTATAGGTATCGGGCGAAACCAATAGATGTACTTAACATACTGACTGGTTTAAAGAGTTTGAATTGAACTTAGTGAGAGTCTTGGTGCCAGTTTAGCGCACCTTTCTTCCAGGCATAAATTAATCCAAACATCAAAATAGCAACAAAAACAAAGGCTTCAATAATTATAAATCCACGACTACCAGTTGGACTAGCATTAAACAAGCTTGCCCAAGGCATTAAGAAAACAAATTCAACATCAAAAATAATAAAGAGGATAGCAAATAAGTAGTATTTGATATCAAATTGAACGACAGCATCCATCGCTGGTTTCATACCACACTCATAGGATTCATTTTTGACACCACCCGGATCAGCAATCCCAAAAACTTTTTGAATGCCTGCACTAAGTCCTAGTAAAACCAGGCCATTGACTAGTGCTAGAGCTGCTATTAATCCAATTTGTCCGTTGACCATTATTGAATTGTATCGCAAAAATAAGATATAGGGAATGGGGAGCTTGGGGAGAAGAAAGAGGGAAAGAATAGCTTTAAAGGTTTCTAAGCCCTTTCGTAAAGCTCAAAACAATTACTCAATAACATCGCAACTGTCATTGGTCCAACCCCGCCAGGTACGGGCGTAATATGTGAAGCGATACCTTGGGCTGAGGAGAAGTCCATATCTCCAACCAGTCTCTTTTTGCCATCTCTTGTGATGCTATTGATTCCAACATCAATGACGACAGCTCCTGGTTTGAGATTAGCGCCTTTGACAAACTCCGGTACTCCAATTGCAGGTATGACAATGTCAGCAGCTGCAAGCTCTGCTTCTAGGTTCTTAGTTCTACTATGTGCCATGGTGACTGTGGCATTGGCTTGGTTGAGCATTAGGCTAATTGGTTTGCCAACAAGAGTGCTTCTGCCAATTACAAGGACTTTGGCACCTTGAAGTTCTATGCCAGTTCTTTTGAGTAGTTCCATACAGCCCTTAGGTGTGCATGGATAAATAGCTTTGCGATCATTGACAACTAAAAGTCCAAGATTGTAAGTTGTTAAACCATCGACATCCTTATTGAAGTTGATATGATCAATAATTTCTTGTGTATCTGGTCTGATTGCTTCAGGCAAAGGTAACTGAAGCAAAATCCCATCTACTTTGGGATCAGCGTTGTATTTTTCGATAGTGCCAATCAATTCTTCTCTAGTGGTTTCTTTGGGAAGAACTGTTTTGAATGATTGAATTCCAACTGCTGCACATGACTGTTGTTTTTTATTGACATAAAAACTACTAGCTGGATCATCACCAACTAAAATCACCGCAAGTCCAGGTGCTCTTAGTTCTGGGTGTGCTCCAACTTTGGCTGCGATTTTGGCTTTGAGTTCGGCATGGATTGTCTCTGCAATTCCTTTGCCATCTATGTTCTGTGATTTAATTTCTGCCGTCATTTGTTTGATTATAGCATTTTGATAAGTAGGAGATTTTTTACTTTTCTCACTACTGAAATTTGTTTCTGACAGAGCTTCGTTTGTTAAGACTGTTTGCTGCAGCTGGTCCATATTGGCTTTAAGCTATAATAAAGAAGTGCAAGAAACAAAGCAAGACCACTTTAAAGTCCAAAGCAAGTTTGAGCCAGCTGGTGATCAACCCAAAGTTATTGAAGAAATAGTCCAAAGGGTTAAAGACGCAGTTCCAAGACAGACTTTGTTGGGGATCACAGGTTCTGGTAAGACTTTTACGATGGCCAAGATTATTGAGCTGACTCAAAAACCGGCTTTGGTTTTGGCACACAACAAAACTTTGGCTGGGCAGCTTTGTAATGAGTTCAAGGAATTCTTCCCAGAGAATAGGGTTGAGTATTTTATTAGTTACTATGATTATTACCAGCCAGAGAGCTATATCCCTCACTCTGACACCTTTATAGAGAAGACGGCTAAAGTCAATGATGATATTGATAGAATGAGGTATTCAACCACCAGGTCAATTTTTGAAAGAGATGATGTGATAGTGGTCGCATCGGTGAGTTGTATTTATGGTTTGGGGATTCCTGAGTTGTATTTCAAGTCAGCGATCTTGCTTGAAGTCGGCATGTTGATTGACTTGAAGGAATTCTTGAATCAATTGGTTGGAATTCAATATCGCCGCAATGATACTCAGATCACTCGTGGTTTGTTTCGAGTTCGTGGTGAGATTATTGAGATTCATCAGGCTGATGAAGAAAGAATCCTCCGGATAGAATTTTTTGGAGATGAAATTGAAAGGCTCGCCTACGTTGACCGGCTCACTGGTGAGATTTTGGAGTTGATGGAAGAAGTTAAGGTTTTTCCTGCTAAGCATTATGTCACTGATGAAGATACTTTGGAAAGAGCAGTTAAACAAATTGAAAAAGAGCTTGAAGATAAGGTTAATGAGTTTAAAAAACAAGGCAAGGATGTCGAAGCTCAAAGAATCTTGCAACGAACCAGATATGACATTGAGATGATCAAAGAAGTAGGTTATTGCAATGGTATTGAGAATTATTCGCGAATATTAGAAGAACGTGAACCAGGATCTTCTCCCAAGGTTTTGATTGATTATATGAATCGCCGTTATGGAGAGGATGGTTGGATTTGCTTCATTGATGAGTCGCATATGACATTGCCTCAATTAAGAGCGATGTATTATGGTGACTTAAGTCGCAAGTCTGTTTTAGTTGACTATGGTTTTCGTTTACCTTGTGCAATTGACAACAGACCTCTTAAATATGAAGAGTTTGATTCAAGAGCCAAGCAGATTATTTATGTCTCTGCTACTCCTGGTGAAGAAGAGCTAGAGCGCAGTCCTGAACCAACTGAATTGATAATTAGACCAACTGGTTTGGTTGATCCAGAGCTTGAGATTCACGAAACCAAAGGACAAGTTGATAAATTAATTGAAGAAATTAAGATCCGTACCGCAAGGTCACTTGATCCTGAGCAATATCATGCAGCCGATGCGACCATGTATTTCCCGAAGAACGAAAAAGTGATAGTTAATACTTTAACCAAAAAGATGGCAGAGGATTTGAGTGAGTATTTGGTTGAACATGAAATAGCTGCTCGTTATTTACATAGTGAAATCAAGTCACTTGATCGAATTAAATTATTGAACGATTTGCGTAAAGATGAGTACGATGTTTTGGTCGGTGTGAATTTGTTAAGAGAGGGGATTGATCTACCAGAGGTTTCGCTTGTTTGTATTATGGATGCCGACAAAGAAGGATTCTTGAGAAAT
Organism: Cyanobacteriota bacterium; assembly: GCA_027618255.1. Classification (NCBI taxonomy): domain Bacteria; kingdom Bacillati; phylum Cyanobacteriota; species Cyanobacteriota bacterium. Next base: position 36,971 of record JAQCFG010000001.1, on the reverse strand, counting down.
TACCGTACTTTGATTCAGATGATTGGTAGAGCTGCGCGTAACTCCAAGTCTAAAGTAATTATGTTTGCAGACAGGACTACAGATAGTATGGCAAAAGCGATTGATGAAACTGATAGACGTAGAGCAATGCAAGTTGCTCATAATATTGAACACTGTATAATTCCTCGAACTGTTTTAAAACCTGTTTCTAATCCAATTCTTGATGCTTTTGATAAGTTGGATGAAGAGCAAAGAATAGCAGCTAGTGCTTTATTTGATAGCATGCTCACTAAACCACTGGCTCAAATGTCCAAGCGTGATTTGATACAAGCTATTGATAAGCTCGAGGATGAAATGAAAGATGCTGCAAAATCTTTAGACTTTGAGAATGCTGCTCTTTATAGAGATCATTTGAAATCGCTTAGAGAGAAACTGGAAGAAAAATAATTATCCGCCAGTGTTAGCCCCAGCTGTTGGTAGTACTGCGTCACCATGACCACTAGCCCTTATTACAGAGAAGACAGATGTTTTTAATTCGGTTAATGGTGCACTAGTCTGTTGAGCTTCAGTCAGTCCAGAAGTAAGGGCTGTGTGATCGTCCAACAAAGTTTGCATTTGCGCTTCAGTATAGCTTCCTCCTGCTTCAATGCCTTTGCCAACATTAGCTACTCTTTCCATAAAACCAATAATGTCATCGGATTTTTGACCAGTAATGCCAACTGCAGCAAGATCAGCATTCACTGTGCCAGCTGGTGCTGGCGGTTGAGGATTTGTATCTCTTGGCGCGACTGGTTTTTCAATATATTTAAGCATTTTCTCCAATCCTGCTTTGACTGGATTATAGAAGGCTTTAGTGATTGCCCCAGAGACGTTATCGTCTTTACCCAGGTCAGCACTAATACTGGCGAATTTATCAGTGATTTGTTTGACTTGATCTTCGGATACTGTGCCTCCTTTAGCGAGACTATCATTCATTGAATTAATTTGACTCAGTAGAGAGCCCATCTCTGATTGTTTTTCTTTTGTTACTCCGGCTTTCTCTAGAGCTGCTGTTGCATCTGTAGCAGCTTCAGATCTTGCTGTTTCTACGTCAGATCTTGCTTGCTCAAGTTGTCCTTGAATATTATTTTTTTGTCTTTCCAGTTTAGCAACTTCTTCTTTATCCACTACAGTTTTGGTACCACCGTTCTTACCACCTGTATCAATATCTTTGGTTGGTGGAGGGTTGAGCTTCTCTAGAATATTGTCTAAATCTTTTTCGCGAGCACTTGTAACACTCTCCTTGATTCTGACAATACTTTGTGATTGTGTCGCTTTGTCAGCTGCGACATCTTGGGCAAATGAGCCAGTAGCAACTTCTGAAGCCTTACTCTGAATACTTGTTATTGCCGATTTTAGTTGTGATTTTACCCCTGCTGCTGTCATAATGTCTTTCCTTTTTTTTTACGCTTGCCCTTCCCCTACAGCGTCTGCTTGAGATCCACCGAGGATGTCTCTTTGAGAGCTGAAGATACTTCTTGCTTGACTAAGTTCTACTGTGCTACTGATACTTGATTGAAAAGCAGCAAAAGCATCGCTGTTTCTTCCACTTAATTCTCCAAAGTCGCCACTGTCTGTGTTTTGTGCAAAGTCTTGCTGGCGATCTGTTGTTGGTCCAACATAGCCATAGATATTGCCACCTTGATTAAGTCCAACTTCTGCTAATGATCTTTGACTTCTTTCAATAGCATAAGTAAATGATTCAATACCATCACCTCGAGGATCTTCACCACCACCCATTTCAAAGAATGAAACAAAGATACCTACAGGTATAGTTCTACCAAAGGTTGGAGAGTTTGGATCAAGATCATATTCAACTTTTTGGAAACCAGGTTCACCATTTTCCTCAGTTAATAGAAGTGGTGCTGGTGCTCTACCTTGTTTAATGTCATTAATATTAGTTTTAAAAACCAGATCAACAAATTCTTCAAGATGTTCTCTATTACCTAAGTCATATGGTATAGATACTGCATTTTCATTGGAGTCAAAACCAGTAGTACTTAGTTCTGCTGCCATGCTTTTAAGAGCGTCTACAAATTTAAATTTGGTGTCGAGTAAATCAATCAAATCTTCGTCTACAACTAATTCACCAAGATGTCTACCTTGCTCTTCGTCAAACTTGATTAGTGGTTCGCCTCTTTCACCAGTTAACGGATTGCCAAGATCGTCTCTTGGAACATCAAGAGCGAAGTAATCATCGCCTTCTTTGATAAAGAATTGAGTTCCTGTCTCCTTGCCAGCTTCGTCTTGAATACCATCAAGAGCCATAATGCCGCCGTTTAATAGGGTTGATGCAGCATCTTCAAAATTCTTATCAAAATTCTCAGTGAATTCTATTTTGAGTTTTTCTAAATCCTCAGCGCTCATGTCCTCATTTTCGATACCAAGTTCGTCGAGCATTTGTCTTAATACTTCAATCTTGCGTTCAAAGATTGTTGCTCTGTTGATTTCTTTTCTTGCAACTTTGGCGTGATCTTTACTTATAACTTTGTGATTAGTTGCTTTTTCTAATGCTTCATTAGCTGCTGCAATTAATTTCTTGCCTTGGCTATGATCAATAACACCTTCAGCGATTTTACCAGCACCCTTGGCCATCATTTCAATACCTGCTGCTGCTTTCATTGGTCCAATAAATGGAATTGCTGCCATTGCTTTGAAGGATGCTCCTAGTGCGACAAAACCGAAACCCACTGCTTTTTTGACAGTACCACTTTGCATGAGGTTCATGCCTTGTTGCTTACTTTGTTCAGCTCCACTTGAAAAATATTCAGAGATAGCTTTAGATCTTTCTTGTCCAGTTTGTGCTGCTTCACCAAGAAAAGTAGCTTCTTCTTTTTGCTGCTGGTAAGCTTGCATTGTGCTTTTCTCGGTGATTTTGTGACCATCACCTGTTGCTTCTATTGCTGATTGAGTTATGCTGTTTGCCATTATATTTTATCCTCACGTTAGCCCAGTGATTCTGTTAGTTCCTTCTGCTCTTCTACTTTGAAATAATCTGCTGCAACTAAATCTCTTGCAACCATTTCTTTAGCTAAGCTTCTAGCATTCTTAAAGCTAGTACCTTCCCAAAGGAATTCAAAAGTGTTGATATAATCTTTGAATACTTTTTTGTATGCTTTGATGTGCCAGATGATAAATCTTGCTGCATTGTCTGAATCTAAGTGATAAAGAGGTACATGCTTAAGAACATAGTCATCTTTGAAATGCTCTTTAGCCATTCTCAAAGTCTTTACATCTTTAAGGTTGAGGTCTATTGAGTTTGAAGCATGAATTTGAATCGCTTTAATTTCACCCTCTGACAAGTTCTCTTTGTCTTTGATATATTTGGCGTTTGGAATACTGAAGATATTGATATGGTTTGCATCTTCATCCATGCAGGTGTAAACTACCTTGCCGTGATCTACTTCGATTGTAACTGTCCAAAGACCAGTTTCATCACTGTTTTCTGCTTTGATTAATACAGTGCTGCTATTGAGGTGAGCACCCTTGCGGAAATGCTCTTCTTGCGCTACTGCCGCTTTCAAAACTTGCATGATGCTTTGCTTCTTAGAATATATCTCAAGAAGTTTTTCTTCATAGAGTTTTGTTTTTTGTAAGTATGATGTTATTGTTGTTGTCATTGTTTTCTCCCTTGTTACCTTGTTCCCACTGAGCCTACCCTTGATGCTGCTTCGCCTCTTCGTCTACTATTTACTGGTGGACCATTAGGTGTTGTACCTGAACCTGAATTAGTTACTACTGGTGGTGGATTAAGATTGTAATCCTCTGTTAATCTCGTCGCTAATGCCTCTGTTTGATCCATCAATTCCGTGAAGTCTTGCTCACTAAATCCTGTTCCATCTGTACTAAAGCCACCTTGGTTCCTAATTGCAGTAGATGCATCAGCAAATTGCTCTTGGATCCCTTTGATTGCTTCAAAGTCAGTTGCAAGTAATCCATTGTATTGATTTGGATTATTGATGCCACCTAAAGTAGTCATCAGGTCTGTAAATCTTTGATTTGCTGGGATATTGTTTTGGATTCTTCCAGCACTACTATCAAGGGTGTTGAATTGAGTATTTAGTATTAGATTAAAGTTGCCGCCTCCATTTTCTAATATATTAGAAAATCCATTGGTTGAAGCAATCAATTTTGAAAAATCAGTACTTGGAACTTCTCTATCTTTATCAAGATTGTTATTCATGATATTGATTTGATCCATCAATTCTGTTAATTTTTTGGTGTCATTCTCGTTAAGTCCCTGTAGGAATTTGCCTGACTTGTCCATTATTGAATCTCGTGCCTTTGTGATTCTTGTTACTATTGTTCCGGATGGATCAGCTAATGCGTCCTCGTCAGTACCACCCGGTTCTAGTCTGGTAATTAGTTTTGCCATTCCAGTGTTAAAATCTTGGAAGAACTGAGCATAATTATTATCATCGTCATTGGTTGGGATTTCATAAGCATCTGGTGTTGTACCCGTCGTAAAATCTTCTTTAATTGATTCAAAACCTTCTTGTATTTCCTTCCAGAAACTAATAAGAGCTTCATTTCCCTTATTTGGTAATTCTTCTGCTAGTTTGGCTGATTGATCTACTGCTGATTTTAATTTAGTTTGGAAATCATCTCCTGTTAACTCATCTTCAGTAGCATTTTCAGCTGTAGCTTTAAGCTGAGAAACAAGATCAGAAAGTTCACCCATTGCTTGCTGCTGCTGTCCGCTTACTCCAGCTCCATCTAATGCTTGAGAAGTCAATTTCTCTGCTTCAGCACGAGAGTCTTCAACTGCAGATTGTGCTTGTTGAATTTGCGTATCAGCTGCTCTTACTTGAGCTTGTAATTTATCTTTTTCTCTTTCGTCTACAACTGTCTTGGTGCCGCCTTTCTTTCCGTCAGAAGTTACTTGTTTTGTTGGTGGTGGTGATAATTTGTCTTGAGCCTCTTGCTTGGTCATTTCAGATCTGGTTACAGCAGATTCTGCATCTTTAACTCTTGCATTGGCGCCTCTGATTTGTGAATCAAGGATTCTATTGTCTGTATTTTTATTTTCTGCATTAGCGGCCTTTGCCTGGGCCTTGCTGATGGCTGACTTGAGGTCTGTAATAGATACTTTGATCGTTACCATGATTTTCCTTCTTGTAGCTAGGACTTTTGCCCAACTATGATTTATTTAACCTATAGAAGTTAAGCTTGGGTTAAAATTGGGATATTTTTTTTAGTGAAGCTATAACACCTTGCTAATAAAGGGTTTCTAAATGAAGAAAAGAGCCCTGTTGAAGAGCTCTTCCTTTATTGTAATGAGATCTAGTGAATCTTTGAGTTGTTATATAGCTCGCTTTGCTAGCTTAATGCTCTCAAGGTCTGCAATACCACCTTGTGCATTATTCCAGTCTTTGTCTATATAAGGAAGGTCAATAACCAACTGCTCCAGGCTTTGGCTAATTTTGCCTAGTGAATTCTCATCGACAATCTTGATTGTTAGGTTTTTTGATTCTGTGATCTTAAAGATCTTGGAATCAGCGCTTGTGTAACTCTTGAGTGCAAAAACCACATCAGCGTCATCAAGCGTGTTCACTATAGAGAATTTGATTTCGCTATAAGTGCTTGCTGCTCTTTTGAGTAATGATTTACTGATCGCGTAAGGATAAATAGCAATTGTCATACTATCTTTGTGAAAAGGTAACTCTGCAACACCTGCTTGTGTCTCTGCTCTTTCTAAAATAGTAACTTCGTCTGTTTCCTTATCGCGCTTGCGCAGTTCTGGATGTATTGGTGATTCACGTAATATCGCGTCAACACTATTGGCTACATTCTTGTGCACATTGACTGTATATTTATCAATGATCTCAATACAAATATCAAAAGTTGGTTTAGAAGCTCTCTCTAATATGGTTTTGCGGGTACCGCGCTTTTTGGCTTCTTCGTCGCCAAGAGTAACGCATTGTATTCCACCAACCAAATCACTAAGAGTTGGATTCTGGATTACGTTTTCTATATTGATACCATGAGCCGTTCCAACTAGCGTTACACCACGTTCTGCGATTGTTCTTGCTGCTTCGGCATCTTCTTTGGTTCCGATCTCATCAATAACAATGACTTCTGGTGTATGGTTTTCAACAGCTTCAATCATTACATCGTGTTGTTTCTTGTCGTATGGTAATTGCATTCTACGCGATCTGCCGATTGCTGCGTGTGGTATATCACTGTCTCCTGCAATCTCGTTTGATGTATCTATGACAACTACACGTTTTTCCTTTTGAGTTGAAAGGTGATGAGCAATCTCTCTTAACATAGTAGTTTTGCCTACACCTGGAGGACCCAAGAGTAGTACAGATTTATTTTGGTCTAAATAGTCTTTGATGATTTGAATGGTGCCAAAGATGGATCTGCCAATTCGCATTGTTAATCCTATTACTATGTTATTTTTGTTTTTGACACAACTTATTCTGTGTAATGTGCCTTCGAGTCCTGTTCTATTTGAGTGATCGAATTCTCCGATCTGGCTTGTTATATTTTTAATGGTGTCTTTGGTGGCGCTTGTCTCACCTAGTAGTATTGTTTTGTTTTTTGCAAATCTGGCTTCGGGGATTCTGCCAAGGTCGATTACTATTTCTATTAGTCTGCTGAGGTCATGTTCTTTGAGTATCTTTTGTATTGTCACTGGGAGTAGCTCGATGATTTCAGCTACGTCGTCGTTCCTAATATCTACCATCATATGTTTATGATTCTCCTTTGTTTAGGCGTGCTAAGTCGAATTCATTCTGACCAATGAAACAAGATCTTAATATTTTATTTAGAAACTTAATCGCTTTAACTTTAGTCATCGTGATTGGCTACGGCGCCTATTTGCATTATACCTGTGAATTGTTAATTTGTAACTATGTTTTACGGCTTTTACCTAGTCTGTATAGACGAAATTGCCCTGTTTTTGCTAGATAATTTGATTTGCTGATTAAAGTTTAATTATCAAGGCTCTGTGTTCCCGGGTTTTGCACTAGTTTTGCGGCGAATTCTATTTTGTTTGAGAACTTCCTTATAGTAGATATTTTTTTGCGTGCGTAAGATCCAATTGCAACTCCATTGACTTTGACACCTGCTTTAAATGCTTTAGTAAAACTCTGGTCAGTGATACCACCAGCTAATTGAATAAATACGGTATCACTTTGCAAATGCATTATTGATTTAGCTGCTTCGATACTTACGATGTCAGTGTTCTGCTCAGCGGCACCTGACATTGCTTTGCCGTCAACCTGGATAATTAATGCTTTAGCTGCATCATGTTTGTTTTTGACTTCCTGGATTATAGTTTCAGCTGCTTTGACTAATTGAGCTGGGTCCATTTGCCCAGAGCCAATACAAAATGACTCTAGCTCAAATTCTGGAATTGATTTATAGAATTCACTAAAGGCATGAAGGTCATTATTGAGATGGATTTCAATTGCTCTTGCTCCAAGCTCTTGAAGCTCAATTAGTGACTTGGTTTCAAAAGCTGACCAGTTTGTGAATTTGAGTGCGTCAAAGTGGCAACTCGGTAGGCAGAGAGAGCAGCCAAAACATAAATCATCATTGTAGCTAAACTCGTTATTTTGAAAAGCCCCAGAAGGACAAGTTGGGACACATGCCAAACACTCAGTGCAGTTTTCTTCTTGAAGTTCTATACGTCTGAAGTGGGGGTCTTGTCCTATATTCACACTAACCATTATTAATGGCACTGTTAAATTAGCATCTTCTTTAAGTGCATTAGCGATTCCTTGTTTAGCAGAAATAACAGAATGCGGGAAAGCAGAAATATCTATTACATCGGCTCCAGCATGAGTGAAGAGCTGAGAGTACTCTTCTATCGTTTTATAATCCTTGAGTGCTGCACCAATTATTAGTTTGTGGAACTTGTGTTCTTCCAGATGCTTTAGGTGTTTAGGTTTGGTTTGGTGCAAGATTTTGTAATTCTATTCCTTTTAGAGGGTTGTTGTAAACTGGATTGGTAGAGAAACCTTGTCATTTGGTGCTGATTCATCCTCAATAGATATTTCCAAATGAATATGTGGTTCAGTTGTTGCACCATTGTGACCACTGCTGCAGATTTCTTGTCCAGCTTTGACTTTGTCGCCAACTTTGACTTTAGAGCTAGCCTGTTGTACGTGCAGATAGGTTTGTATTAAGCCATCCTCTCCTTTGATTAAAATGTAGTTAGTTTTTTGAGAGAGTTTTTCTAATATTTTTTCATCAGCTTCTGCTCTAAAATCTTGAGGATGTTCTTCAAACTGATCTTGAACATCAATTACGGTACCATCTCTCATTGCAGATATTGGACTACCTATTGGCGTACAAACATCAACGGCATGTTCTGCAGCATATTTTTCACTGTGAGAAAGAGGGTTGGTTATATGATTGTAATGTCCTTGATACGGTATTAAAGCTTTGATCGCATAGAGTTTACCTTGTTTTGATAGGGTTGCAGAGACATTATCATGATCAGCTCCTTCAGCGATTATTATTTCTGATGGCATTCCCAATCCTCGAACAAACTGTTGTAATTCTTGCCCGTGTCTAAGAGGAATAACTTGATCCTTGTCTCCATGAAGAAATCTAATATGTTTTATATTGGAGAGTAGTCTGATTTTACCTTTGTTGTCCCAAATGTTTTTTGTGAGTAATTGTTTGATGAAGTTTGGTATAAATTTAAACTTATCTCTTGCTAGTTCTTTAATGCTCACAAACGTCGAGCCTAGTGTGAGATGATTAAAGCGTTCTATAATCAGTTTATCTAAATCAGCTATTGATTTAATATTCTTCATTTCTTTGTAGTAAGCAGGGTTACGTTCTCTATTCCTTTGCTCAATAGCATGAATAGCTACAGCCGCGCCAAGTGAATGAGCTTTAATATCAATAGTCTCAGCTGCAATACCACGTCTATCTATTAATTCTTCAAATATAGCAAGTCCATCATTAATCAAGCCTTGTTCAGTTGGAATACCATTAGTTCCAGAATAGCCTCTATAGCTTGCCATGCAGACATTGTAACCATCTTGGTAGTCTTGAATTGCTTGATCAGTAAAGCTAGTTATATCTCCAGCGTTGCCATGGAAATAAATTTTGGTCATTGCATTAGCTTTTGAATTTTGGGCAAACCACATCCTTATATATTGATCGTCTTTTGTTTTGATAAATTGATCTTCCATTGGTAAGCCTGCATTTTTCAATTCTTGGAATTTCATGGCTAAATTAAGAGGGTGTATTTTTTGTGGTTGATAAAGAAGTTTGTTAACAAGCTTCATAAAGGCTTGATGTGGTTTGAAAATATCCATGAAGTTAAATTTCATTTCTTTGATTGCTTTGTTTCTAGTTTCTTGTCCAATCTTGTTGGCATCTTCTGGAGGATTACCTAATACAAGTTTGGGTGCTTCATGGATATCATTGTTAGTGGGGCGTCCGGTATTAAGCGAAACAGAGTCTGGCCTTGATGAAAAAAGCTTGTCATTTCGATGAGTATTTATGGCAGAACTTACTTGAGTACTCTGCATATTAATATATTAATACGGATTGGCGGACGGGGTCAATACTTATTGATTGAATCCAGGTATCTTTAGGGGAATACCCGGCGGACAAGGGGCTTCGATACTTGTATCACCAGCAAAGAAAGCCTCTCTGAGTGCATGGGGACCAGGGAGTGGGGAATAGGGGATTGGCTTAGTCTTGTGATTTTTGATCAATTCTTCGATTTTACTTGCTTGCGCATTGAGCTTCACTATATCCGCAATATCATTTCCAGGATTAATAAACAGAAGCGCAAAGTTGTCATAAGCTGCTTCTATTAATATGCCATTCTCTTTCAATAGATCTTCTATAGCAAAACCGGGTCCTTGAATAATAAATCGATATGGGTCGTGATTGAGATAAGGATTGAGTTTGATTTTTTTACTGATGCGAATTGTCTCTTCTACTATTCCTTGACCTTCATCAGCGTAGAGGCTTGCTGTTTCTGTCAGACTCTCCATCAGTAAATAACTCGGGCTGGTTGTTTGTAATAGTCGTAGCGAGTCTTCGATATATTGACTTGGGATTTTGCATTGTTTAGAAATATGCAAGACTCCTGTTTGACCTAAGCTACCGAGAGTTTTGTGCCATGACTGCACTGAGATATCAGCACCTTGCTCTAAAGCCGTTGCAGGAAGCTGATTGGAGAATTGGTAATGGGCTCCGTGCGCTTCGTCGATAATGACTGGAATATCCATTGTGCTCAATTCGGTGTGAAAACCTTCATAAGTTGGGTTGCTTAGAATGATTGCCGAATATTGTTGACTGGATCGCGCCGTAGCATCGTGAAGGCGGGTGACAGTATAGATTCCAAGCTCTTCGTTCCACTCCGGTTCAAACCACTCTATTGTTAAACCTGCAAGGATGATTCCTGCAATGACCGACTTATGAACATTGCGGGCAACTAACACAGGGCGTGTGTCATTAATTGAATTGAGATAGATTTGTAATGCGATACAGGCTGCTTGCATGCCAACACTCGCCCCATTAACCAAAAAGAAACTACGCTGGGCTCCAAAAATCTCTGCGACAAATTCTTGAGATTCTTTTAATACACCTTCCGGGTATTGCAAGTCATCTAGACCATCTAATTCGGTGAGGTCTCTGGCGTTTAATTTGCCTGCATGAGCAGGGCTATGAAAAGCGACATAGTTTTTCTCGAGCTGTTCGTTGATTTTTTGAGAAAGTGTAGACATTAATAGTAATTGTAACGCTAAAGATAAGCCACGCCAGAATTTGCATCCTTAGAAGATAACGCAACAGATGTGACTTTGAGGATAGACTCGTTGTGAAATGTGGTATTTTATAGGTATGGATTACAGAGATATTAAACGAGAGACCAAAGCTAACATTAGAGCAATAACCCAAGACTTAGGATTACCAAATCCTTTTGATGTGCATGGGACAACTAATAACATAACGAGTATGTATGTGCCAAGTGTCATTGAGACAACTCCAAGAGGAGAGAGAAGCTTTGACTTATTCTCAAGACTACTTAGAGAACGTATTATATTTCTAACTTCAGAAGTAAACGATCCAGTGTCAAGTATCATTGTTGGACAATTACTTCTTCTTGATTCAGAAGATGCTTCAAAAGATATTTATTTTTACATTAACAGTCCTGGCGGTTCTGTTACTGCTGGTCTTGCAATGTACGATACTATGCAGCATGTTCGTGCTGACATCGTAACCATCTGTCTTGGACAGTGTGCCAGTATGGGTGCTTTCTTGTTAAGTTCTGGACAAAAAGGTAAGAGAATGGCTTTACCTAATTCTAGAGTTTTGATTCACCAACCACTTGGTGGTGCTCAAGGACAAGCCTCTGATATTGAAATTCAAGCTAATGAGATTATGAGATTAAAGAAATTATTGAATCAGATTCTTGCTTATAACACTGGCAAAGATATTCATGTTGTTGAAAAAGATACAGATCGTGACAATATCATGACAGCACAGCAAGCTAAGGAATATGGCTTGATTGATGAAGTAGTTATTAAACGTCCTGGTGATCTTGAATCTAATAACTAAATTCATACTATAATTAAATCTATATATGGCAAAGAAAGACCTCCCACTCTTGCAATGTTCTTTTTGTGGTAAAACTCAAGATCAAGTACAAAAACTAATAGCAGGCCCAGGTATTTATATCTGTGACGAATGCGTCCATCTCTGTAATGAGATTCTGGTTGATGAAGGTATTAGTTCGGAACATGAAGAAGAAATCTCTAAGAAATTAGGCTTTGATCTTTTTGATGCTGACAAGATTCCTACACCCAAGGAAATCAAAGCGCATCTTGATGAATATGTGATTGGTAGTGATGAAGCGAAGAAGACTTTGTCGGTTGCCGTCTATAATCATTACAAAAGAATTTTTCACAACTTTAGTTCTAAAGACAATGAGATAGAAATCCAAAAGTCTAATATTTTATTGATAGGACCAACGGGTAGTGGTAAGACACACGTGGTAGAGACACTTGCCAAGTATCTCAATGTACCTTTTGCAATTGCAGATGCCACCACTATTACAGAGGCTGGTTATGTTGGTGAGGATGCTGAAAATATTTTACAGAGACTTTATCAAAATGCTGATAATGATTTAGGGAAAGCAGAAAAAGGAATTATTTACATTGATGAGATAGACAAGATTACTCGCAAATCTGAAAATCCATCTATTACTCGTGATGTTTCAGGTGAAGGCGTGCAACAAGCCTTGCTCAAAATGATCGAAGGTACCAAAGCTAATATTCCTGCTCATGGTAATCGTAAGCATCCACAGATGGATATGATTGAGCTTGATACCAGCAATATTTTGTTTATTTGTGGTGGTGCTTTTGTTGGTTTGGATAAAACTATCGACAAGCGTAGGCTCAAATCACACTCGACTGTTGGTTTTGGTTCTATTAGTACTACTGATGATGAGAAGGCACAGCGTCTTAGCGAGTCATTCAAGTATGTTGAAGCTGAGGATTTAGTGCATTTTGGTTTGATCCCTGAGTTTGTCGGACGTATGCCGATTGTCTCCTATTTAGAAGCTCCTGATATTGAGACTCTCAAACTGATTTTGACCAAGCCTCGCAATTCACTTACTAAGCAATATGCCAAGCTCATGGAGATGGATGGAGTTGAATTGACTTTTAACGATGATGCGATCGTGGCTATTGCGCAGAAAGCTCAAAAGCGTAAAATGGGTGCAAGAGCACTTCGAAGTATCATTGAATCTGTGATGAAAGATCTTATGTTTGAGGTACCTTCATCGAAGACAATCAAGGAAATCACTGTTACTAGACAGATGGTAGAGAATATTAATCTTGCCGAAGTGATCTCAATAGATGCAAGTAAAAAAGAAACAAAGAGAGTTCAAACAAAAGTCCAAGCTAAGCCAAAGACCGCTTAATCACTTGTTCAGCGAGTCCTTAGTTTAATCCCAAAGCCAGCTTCATCGAGTTTGTCATAAGCAAACTGATCTATGCTTATTTCACTACATTTGAGTTTTAGTTGATCAGCTCCTGTGTCATTGAGTCCAAGATTAGTTTCGATACGTAGCTGTGATTTGGCTGGAATTGTTTCATTGGTAAATTGATAGCGGTCTCTTATACTGTCAGCAAAATTGCAATTGCTTAAATCGAAGTCAGTACTTGATCTGTTTTTGATTAGTGCATATTCTGGTTCTGTAACATGGATTTGCTCAATGAAGACCGGGCTGAGCTCGATGGAATATTCTAGGTAACGCTCTCGGGATGGGGTTTTGAGGTAATAATGTCTAGAGAGTTCATTGAGCTCAGTATTAGTCACTGGACTGACGTCATACTTTGTACCGAGGAATTTATTGACAGCAAAAGATTCGATTGGTAATTCAGAGTTGATCTCAAGTTGGTTTTCTATAGCCAGTTCTGGGAGATAATAAAAATTACTGGGCTCACTTTTGATACTTTGAAAACCATCTTGGTAATAAAATGATTGTATTTTATTTTCTCCGATTTTGATCTCGTCTAATAATTCATAATCTAACTCATTATCATTGTTATATATGTAATCTAACTCACTTTGATGCTGTATTGTTTGATAATTCAAGTCTGGTTTGGCTGGAGCGACTGGTCTTAGTAATAATGGCTCACTTGATTTGCTGCGTTTGCTTTTGAGTAGACGAGTTTTGATTTGGACGTAAATATCAAAGTCACCATAACTTAGTTCCGGTGGAATTTGCAGTCTAAGCATATCACCATTGGCTTTGATGACTTGTGCTTTGATTTTTTGTTCATTATTAGTCAAAATTACTTTGTGAGCGTTTGGCATACCTTTGATAAAACCTTGCCCTTGTAGCTCGATGATTGTATTTGGGCTGCTAAGTGGCTTGTCGATTTGATTAATAACAGGGCTGGGTATGCCTTTGATTCTTCGGGCGAGTGCTGGATTGAGTACTACTAATACTAGTAGCAGGTAAATAATATAATTCATGATTGTTTTCTCCTATGTGTAAAGAGCGAGTATTCGAGCTCGATTCTCTGGATCGAGATTCTCGACTATGCTCTGGATAGTTTTTTCAAGCTCTTGACTAAACCAAGCTCCGGTACGGGCGTCAAGTTGAGCAGTGTATTCTTCAAGACGTAGTTTGTCTTTGTAATTACCATCTGTCGTTTCATTGAGGCTTTGTTTGAGTAATCTATAAATAAGTTCTTTGCGATTGTAATAAATCTGGGTAAGTTCAGTCAGAATGTTCTCTCTGATATTGGCGGTGATTCTTGCACTAGTATTAATGTCATTGATTTCTGGGTCATAAATTAAGTTACTCAGGTTCCATTTAAACTTGATTCCGGTATTGATTTTATCGTCATCGCGATCAAGATTGGTTTTGCCAAAATCAGTGTTGATGCTACTTGTATTTGAGGTGAAGCTATCTCCAGCATCTGTCTCAATTGAAAGAATGTCTTGGCTGTCATGCTCAGCAAATGCTTCAAAATCGGGTACGAGATTTCTTAGACGAGCCTGTCTTTTGTAAGTGCGAAAATTTTTGCCTGTGGGGATACCAGCAAATTCTAATGCAATATTATGTAAGTCTTGGATCTTCGGTTCTGCTTTGATTATTGCTTCTATGGTATTTTGTTGTAGATTTTCTTCTTTGTGGATTGAAGCTGTATAACTTGTATCTGGTGACAAATTAAAAACTTGTCCTTGTGAGTTACTAAGAATTATCGTGGAATCAAGAATATCTAGTGACAAAAAATCACTTTGATAGTTTGAGGATTTTTTTGTATTTGCAATTGTGATTTGGTGCCAGTCAAGTTCTTCTTGTATAAGTGATTGATACAAACCCTGACTAGTTAAAGCTAATAGCTGACCATTGTAAAGATTGATTTGCCTAATGCTAAAGAAGCCATCAGCATTGGCTTTGAGCCCAGTGTTGTGTTTTACCCATGATTCTCCTTGATTAGCACTCGTGAAAATGCCAGAGCTTGTTGCTAGGTATAATTTGGCTTCATGCTCTAGGAATCGACCAAAACCAAATGAGTCTTGAAAGTCTCGTTTGAGTCCATAACTTCTATTAATCCACTGATTAGATTTCTTGCGCAAATCTATTCCCTCTTTACTAACGGAACTAGTGCTTCGCTCGTGATAAAAGAATCCATTAGTAGCGCTTGCGTATTTGACTTTGGTTTTGGATTTATTGAGACTAATGAAGTTGGGATTTTGCGGACTGAGTTCATCGAGCTGCCAGTCAAAATGAGTCTGAAGAGTTTTCTTTTCGATTTTGGCGTTATAGATTCCTTGCTGGCAAGCGATAAATATTTGCGAAGGTGTTTTGATAATTTGCTGGCAAGGTTCTTTGCTAAAAATCCTGCGGTAATTATGAAAGATCCCCATGTCAGTAGCTAGATAGAAATCATTGTTGTCGATAAAAATGTCATTGATCACTATGCCCTGCTCATTAGAGTTGAGTAGTTTGATGGCAGAATCTTTAAAATAAAGCTGACCATAATTGCTATAAATATAGCTATCCCTAAAGAAGCGAATTTGGTCAATACTGGTATTTTTGCTTAAAACTAGCTTACTTTGGTAATTGGTATTAGCAAGAAGAGGGTTTAAAAATGAAAAAATCATCAATACTAGCACCGATACTAAAGTTGTTGTAGTATTCTTAGAGAAACTCATTTTGTTGATGAGCTTGCTCCGTTGGGGAGTCGCCAAGTGGTAAGGCAGCGGTTTTTGGTATCGCCATTCGTGGGTTCGACCCCTACCTCCCCAGCCATTTTCATCTGCAAGGGTATATATAGCCCCTGAGCTCCTACCGCCATCTTTTGTCGAAAGGGTATATCTAAGCCCTGAGCTCTTACAATAGCCGGGATGTGCGTTTTTGCTCGTACCCTGAGCTTTGCTACTCAGGATACTCTCCTTATTAGTTTTTAAAATCATTCCCCTCTCCTTTATAGATTTAGGGTTGTTGCTCTGAAGCTTCTTCAGGAGCTTGTCTATCTGCTTGTATTACCAAGAGTCCAAAAATTAGTATTGGCATGACTGAAATAATAATCCACCAGACTGGGTCCATTTATTTCCTCTCCTTTGAGTAAACATTATAACCTACTCTTATGAAAATTAAACTTATGAGTACCAAGAATACTAGTGCGAAAGGATTAATTGGTGGCATGTCTAACTCCGTTGGAACAATGAATTGCCAGGCGGTGTACATCAGAGTACCACCAGTCACAGCAAATATTATTGCGGCATAGGTTTTTTGCTTATCGTTTGGTTTTATGAAATTGAATTTCTTGATTTGTTCGACCATGGTTTTGATTATTGCAAAAGCGACTCTAAATCGAAAGGGGTCATTGAGCCCCTGGGGATTTATTTTAATGATTAGTGAAACCAGGGCTTTTGGGCTCTAATTCGATCTTGCATATTGACGCAAGTCATAGTCAAGAGGTAAAACAGTATATTTAGCGTCGCTCCTTACGAAAGTAAGTATAATTGTCCTATGGCAGGACTACGATTTATGAATTCAGAGCAGATGGGCTCATTTGAACAAGCGGAGCAATTCGATTTTGCTTTGGATTTTAATCGTTATCTTTTACGTCACCCTTCTGCTAGTTTTGTGATGCGTATGAGTGGTCAAAGACATCAAGACTTGGGTATTAATGATGGTGATCTTCTAATTGTCGATAGATCAATTACTCCAAAGGCATCAAGTTTGATTGTTGTTAATGGCGATACTGAATTATTGTTAATGCGTTTCTCTGACTGCAAAGCCGGTCAGCAAGAAGAGCTGTGGGGAGTGGTCTTGCATTCGATACGAGGTTATGAGTGAAGGTTTTTGCTTTATTAGATTGCAATAGTTTTTTTGTTTCTTGCGAGAGGGTCTTTGACCCGAGCTTGAAAAATAAACCAGTGGTGGTTTTATCAAATAATGATGGTTGTGTAATTGCTCGCTCCCGGGAAGCAAAAGCCCTTGGTATTGCAATGGGTGAACCGGTTTTCAAGCTGGAGTATATTTTCAGGAAACACCAAGTACATAAGCGCTCTTCCAATTTTGCTCTTTATAGTGATATGTCAACTCGAGTGATGTCGGTACTTGCCCAAGAAGTGGAGCACAAAGAAATATATTCAATCGATGAAGCCTTTGTTTTACTCGGGGACACGACCAAGGATAGCCCAAGTAAATTAATTACTCGCGCCAAACAAATTCAAAACAAAGTAGAACGCTGCACCGGTATTCCTGTTTCAATTGGCATTGCTCTAAACAAGACTCTTGCCAAGGTCGCTAACAAGATAGCCAAAGAAAATGGAACTGGAGTTTATAGTTTGTATTTTGATCAAAGTGATTTGGCTTTGGCTGAAGCACAAATTGATTTTTGTTTGTCAGAAGTTGAGCTCGCTGATGTTTGGGGAGTTGGTCGCGGTTATCAGAGAACCCTCAGCCAGAGAGGGATTAAGACGGCTCTTGATTTGAAATATGTTGATAGAGATTGGCTCAAGCAAGTTGCTAGTATCAATGCGATGCGCACTGTCTTGGAGCTTGCTGGCAAAGTTTGTTTGGACTTGGATGCAACTGCAATCACTAGTCAAAACAAATCCATCATTTGTTCAAGATCATTTGGTGCGAAAGTCAAGACTTTACCAGAACTGCGAGAGGCTGTTGCCAGTTTTGTTGCTAGTGCCGCGATGAAGCTTCGAGTGCAAAATCAAGAATTGAAATCCTTGCAGATTTTTTTACGGGCAGATGATGCATCTCATTACAGAGGTCGAGAGCTTGCCGCTGATTATAATTTTGCGGAGCCAACTTCTTATACTCCTGATTTGATTCGAGCTGCTTTTGTAATATTGGATGATATTTTTGAAGAGGGGCTTTCTTATAGAAAGGCAGGAGTGGTTCTGAGCAATTTTGCTAATAAGGATGATCGGCAGCTGGCAATTTGGGATGCTCAAGTTAGTAATACGGGACAAAAACAAGAGCTGTCTAATTTGGTTGATGGTCTGAATTTATCATTGGGGCTCAATACGGTGTTTTGGGCAGCGAGTGGCGCTAAGCGCTCTAATAAAGAGCAGAAACCAGGCTGGAACGCCAAGCAGGGGCATCGGTCGCCGTGTTTTACCTCTAAGTGGACTGATTTGCCCTTAGTTTACTAGACCAGTTCTGGCTAAAATTCAGAAAGTCTTCAGAAACATACAAAAATCACATGATATATTTGAGCCTAGTGTCCTGAACGACCAGAAGGACACTATTTGCGTCTGCGCGTATTAAATACGCGTCCGTAGCTCAGCCCGGTAGAGCACTCGGCTTTTAACCGATTGGTCCTAGGTTCAAATCCTAGCGGACGCACCATTAAAAATCAAAAATCACCCCTTGTGGGTGATTTTTGATTTTTAAGGTACTTCCACTAGAACCTGAACCCGGGACCAATCGGTTAAAAGCCAAGAAGTGCTCTCAGACCAGTAATTTGCAAAGCAAATTACATAAAAAAATCACTTCGGCTTTAGCCGATTTTGGTCAAGCCCTAAGGACATTGGGTTGACTGGTAATCGCATTTGGCTTGACCATTGTCCTAGGTTCAAATCCTAGCGGACGCACCATTCTGACATCCCCGCAGCCAACTGGCATTCCGAGCCCCTTATCGGTTGCCCGCTGCGCGGGGATTTTTTTATTCCCGCCCACCCCACTAGCGCATTTTCTGAAGGTAATTCAGTGAGAGCATAGCTCTGGCTGCTGTGTAACAGGAATGAAGAGTTTAGCTCGATAAGAAAATTCCATGGCTCAAGGTAGTTCATGCTGAACTTTCTATCTCGTATTAATTGGTTCGAGCCTGCTTTTTGAAGTAAAGAGCGCATTTCGTGATAATTTTCTTCTTCAACTAATTTCTTGGCTCTATTAGCTTCTTTTATAAGTGTCTTGCTTGGTTCGAGCCAAACTACACCGTCTTGTTTGATTTGAGAGAGCTGAGTTTCAAGTTTTAGCTTGGAGCTTATTAGAGCATTTTTTTTGCTTTTGTATTCACCAGATGATAAAACACCATCCAAATGAAGATCTAGTAGCCTTTCAAGCTTTTCTCTGATGATTTTTAGATCTGACTCAAGGTTCTTGGCTGTTTTAAGTGATGACTGTCGCTCTGTGTCTGCCCAGGAGTCTAGAGTCTTAAGCGCAAGCTCGCTCCAGTCATCACTTAAGGCTATCCTTGAGACAGTATCTTTTACTTGCCCAGAAAGTATTTCTTCTTTGAGGTAAGGTTGATCGCAATCCATGTCTTTCTTTTTCTTAGAGCATCTGTAATATTTCCAGACTGCGTTATATTTTTTCTTTTCATGTCTTTCTGCTGTAAAACTACAGCCACACTCACCGCACTTCTCAAAACCTAAGAAAAAGAAATCTCTTTTCTTCTTATCCTTCTTAGTAGTTTTGTATTTGTTCTTAGATTTGAGTTTTAGGATTCTTTGTACTTCTTCATGCTCAGCTTTTGTTATCATAGGCTGGTGAGAGGCTTCGTAGAGTTCTCCTTTGTGATAGGAGTAGCCATAATAAAATGGATTCTGAAGAGTCTTTTTTACTTTATCTCTGTGGATTCTATCACCAGTTTGATTCTTAATTCCCATTTCAAACATTGCTTGTCGAATCTCAGTCTGTGAACAGTTTCCAGTAAGGAATAGATCAAAAGTTTTTCTCATCAAGTCAAACTCAACAGGATCAGGTTCTATAGTTCTAGTTTTAGGGTGATTAATATATCCAAGAGGAGCTTTATTGCAATACTGTCCTTTGCGTAGTTTCTGGCGTATGCCACGATGAACGTTCTGTCTAAGATTATCGACATAAAATTTTGCTTGCCCAAAAGCTATAGAGAGATTGAATTTGCCTTGAGGTGAATTATCAAACCAAGCAGTCGGAAACTTAAGATCCTTTATTACAGCTTCATCAATAAGATAAATTATTCTTCCACCATCAACAGAGTTCCTTGCTAAGCGATCTGGATTCCAGGCTACTATCCCATCAGCCTTACCAGCTTCAATCTCTGAGATCATTTCATTAAAGATCTCTCTGCCAGGTTTCTTCGCTGTTTTAGACTCGGTGAACTCTCTAACTATTTCAAGCTTTTCTTTACGAGCATAGTCTCTGAGTTCTTGTAATTGAGCTTCAATAGAAAGCATTTGTCTATCCTCTGAGTCGGAGGATTTCCTACAGTAAATAAAATATTTATCCATTATTATGGATTATACAAAACTAAAAAAGAAATGGCCAGTAAAATTTGCTTGTTCCTAAGATTGTGCAATTTTACCTAGATGCTCTGCAACCGATAGAATCATAGTCCCACCAACTTCTGGATCTCCATTATTGGCAACTTGTTCAGCAACTTTGATAACATCCTCTAAAATAACTTCATCGCCTCCAGCAGCTCTTCTTGCAAAGTCAGCGTCATTTTTTAACTGATTAGCTTGTTTTGGTGTGACATTGCCTGTTCCCATTAGCAAATGTGCTCCTGCAACATTTGCTGCATATCTTGTAGCAGCAGCTTGGTCTTCAGGGGAGCTTGCTTTTGGTTCACCGTCATTAGCTCCTGATAAAACACCAGCAACAATATCGCCAAACTCACGGACTTTGTCTCTAGTTTGAATATCCTGCGCTACGTTAGCTCTATCTGTTACTATGTGACCTAAATTTGTGATACCAGACATAAAATTTCCTCTAGACTATATAAGTCTAGCAGTTGAGGTTTTTTGATATTAAAATAAGACCACTGAGGGTTTTCACTCAAATATATAGTTTAAAAGTAATTAGAGACTTACTTGATAGAATGGATGCCTGATAGTGATAGTGAAGATAGATACAATAAAGAAATTTGCAGTCTTTGAGGATTTCACTTGGAGTGAATCGCTGCCAAATTTTGAAAAATATAATCTTATATATGGCTGGAATTACACTGGAAAAACTTCTTTATCCCGTATCTTTCAATGTTTTGAGAGACAAGAGAGGCATGAGGACTACCCTAATGCAGAGTTTGTTTTTGAAACTGAAAAAGGACTGAAATCAAGTTCAGACCTAACTCAGGTAATTGATATAAGGGTTTTTAATATCGATTTTATAGATAGAAATTTAAAATGGCATCAGCAAGATGATGAGATTCAACCTATCTTTATTCTTGGTGAACAAAATATTGAGCTTCAAGAACGGTTAAGCTCTAAAGCTAACGAACTGAAGGTAGAGAATGAAAGTTTAGTTAATTTAGCTGGAGAGACAGGATTACTCCAACAGAATTTAATAAAATCTCTTTCTGAAAGAGCCAGTAATATAAAGAACCTTTTGTCAATTGTTAACTTTGATAAAAATAGATTTATTCCTTATGTTGAAAGTGCTGTACTAAAAAATGATGAGAACAAAATACTTACAGATGATGCTCTACAAAGAGCGATACGCTCTTATCAAGATACAAATGTCAAAGAAGGTATATCATTTTTAATACTGCTGAAAATTGATAGTGAAAATCTTTACCAAAGAACAGAAGAACTTTTGGTGAAAAAACCAATTGCAGAAACCATAGAGAAGTTATTGGAAAATACCGAACTTAATAGATGGGTTGAACATGGTAAGGATTTACATAAAGATAGTGATAATTGTAAATTTTGTGGTAATAAATTACCCGCTGATTTAATCGGGAAGCTAGAAAAACATTTTTCAGATGATCTGAGCAAATTACGTACTGAAATAAACCTACTAAAAGACCAGATAGATCAAAAAATTAAAGTGATTAACGAGATAGATGTAAGGTTAATTGATAAAGCAAGATTCTATGATGATTTCCAATTAGAATATGAAAATTTGAAAGGTATATTAAAAAATGAACTTGCTGTTTCTACTGAATATCTTGAAAACTTAAAGGCCTGCCTAGTGCAAAAAAGTGAAAATCCTTTTGAGGAATTGACACCTAGGGATTTAAGAGATTTTGAGAAAACTGAAGTAGAGGTGATTAGGAATATTGTAGAAAAAATCAATCAAGTGATTGATAAGCACAATGCAAAAACAAATAACTTTAATTCAGAGAGAGAATTATTGAAAGAGAAATTAATACAACACTTTGCACATGAATTTATTAATGATACGAACTATATAGATAATCAAGAGCTTATAAAAGAACAAGAGAAGTTAATATCTGAAAAGAAAACTCTGATATGTGAATTAAAGTCTGAAATTGTGAGTTTAGAGAATAGGCTTTCTGAAAATGCAAATGGGGCTAAGAAAGTAAATGAATATTTGCAAATCCTATTTAATAGTGACAACTTGGTATTTGAAACTAATGAAAAAGGCCTTTTTAAATTATTAAGAGACAACAAGCCGGCCAAAAATTTAAGTGAAGGTGAGAAGACAGCAATATCCTTTGCTTATTTTATTGCTAGCCTAGAAGATAAAAATACAAATCTTTCTGAAACTGTTGTTTTTATTGATGACCCAATTTCTAGTCTTGATAGTAACCATTTGTATAATGTGTACTCTTTTATTAGGGAAAGGTTGGGAGATAATCAATGCAAACAACTTTTTATTTCTACTCATAATCTAGAATTCTTTAATTTGGTTAAGGATTTTATCAAAGAAAAACTTAAGTTGCAAAACAACAATAAACTTGATGAAGCACCGTTTTACTTTATTGAAAGGACACACAATAAGTATAAAAATTCATCTTCAATCAAAAAGCTACCTTGGCAGCTTAAGAAATTTAAGTCGGAATATATTTATCTTTTTTATTTAATTCATAAATTTTATAAAAATCCTTCCGCGGAGTTTGAACAACATTATATATTGGGGAATATTATTAGAAAGTTTTTGGAGGCATATTTGGGAATGAAATGCCCAGATTCAAAATCTTGGTCTTCAAAGTTACATTTTTTAATTGATGAAAAAATACAGGCAACTCGAATAGAAAAGTTTGTACATAATTATTCTCATAGTGGATCTAGTGAAAGTTTTATCAAACATTCTGACATAAACGAATGTAGCCAAATTATAAAAAATATTGTTGAGTGTTTGGAGCTGAAAGATAAAGAGCATTATAATGCCTTGTGTTCAAATTTTGTCTCTTTTGATGACCCTAATAATCAACAAATTAAAGAACAGAAAGAACAAAAACTGAATCAGTTAAAAGAAAAAGTTACTTCTTGATTTTTTCCAGTTGAGCCTGCGTTTCACTTGTCTCAACTGGGTTCCGCAAGCCACCTTGCGTCTTGCTCCACGTGCTGAAATAAGGTTGTGCTATAAAGTCTGAAGTGGCACTTTAGGGCTGTTAGTAGCTTAAGTTGGGAGATTGCTTTCCCTACGTCGCTACGCTCCTCTGGACAGGCTAAGCTAAAGCCCTCGCTGACAGAAACTAGCGCGTCGTCGCTCTGCTCCTCCTTGCTTTGCCATGGAATTTTTTATCGAGCATATCTCTGCCTGTATTCCTGTTACACAGCAGCCAGAGCTATGCTCTCAAAAAATTCCTAGAGCAAAATACACTAGTGGGGAAGCTGAGAACACAAGAATCCCTGGAAGCGGGCAACCGATAAGGGGCTCGGAATGCCAGTTGGCTGCGGGGATGTGGAGTAGCCAGTAGAATCTGAATTTCGATCAATTAGTTAAAAGCTAAGAAGTGCTCTCAAACCAGTGATTTGCAAAGCAAATCACATATTAAAAATTCACTTCGGCTTTAGCCGATTTTGGTCAAGCCACTATTGTCTATTGAGTAAACTGGTAATTGCATTTGGCTTGACCATGGTCGAAGGTTCAAATCCTTCCGGACGCACAATTAAAAAACAAAAAGAGCCCTTTAGGGTTCTTTTTGTTTTTTAGAGGAGTGTTCGCAAGATCTAGCCCTCGATCAATCGGTTAAAAGCCTAGAAGTGCTCTCAAAACCAGTGATTTGCAAAGCAAATCACATATTAAAAATTCACTTCGGCTTTAGCCGATTTAGGTCTATTGAGTAAACTGGTAATTGTATTTGGCTTGACCATGGTCGAAGGTTCAAATCCTTCCGGACGCGCCATTTACCCACCTCAAGCCCAGCCAAGCCTAACTGGGAACGCTCGCAGCCCTTTGGGCTGCTCGCTTGCTCGAGGCTGAGACGCGAGCAGACAGAAGAGCGGTCTTTCTTAACACCCTCTCTGCTGTCCCATTAGCTAACACTGTATTTTTTGGCTTCGTTTCATCATGGCTGCTGTAGCCGTTAGTAAAGCAGACAGATGAAACGGAGCTAAAAAATCAAAAGGATGCAAGCCACGAAGTGGCGCGCTAGTAGCTACAAAAAGTCATAAGCAAAAACACCTAAAAATATCAATAATTTCAATAACTTATCTTTATATAGAAAGGTCATGAGTAGAATTCAACAATTAGCTTGCACAAGTATGGGGTTTGCCTCTCGGCTAGGGCTGGATAAACAGCTTGAAGAATTTCCAAAACGACTGAAAAGAAAATTAAGACCTTTAAAAACTAGAGCAGAAATTTCATTGATGAGCTTAAGTAATTCTAGAGATAAAGAAACACAAAGGTTACAAAATTTTTTAGCCAAAGTCATAGATAAAGAAGCACAAGAACTCGGAATTCCAAAAGAGTTTAAACCTGACGTATATATTATCAATTCAAAAAAATCTGAGCAAGAATTTAGTGCAGCTTATTCACCAGAAACAAATTCAATTATTGTTGAAATAAACAGTATCAAAACAAGAGGTAAGTTAAGCTTAGACAAAATCAAAACGATACTAAAACATGAGCTCAAACATACTCAACAATATTTTGAGGCAGCAGCATCAGGTAATGCGCAAGATATTGGTGTCAGCTATCCAAAAACATTAGAACAACTTGCCTTACTGAAACACAGAAGACCTAGTTTAAGTCCAGAACGAATTCAGACTTTTCGTGACTACCATAAGGCACTTACTTACATGGAAAAGAAAGGGATTTTAAGGGAAAGTTTCGAGTTGAAAACTCTAGCTGAATCTAAAGCTAAAAAGTTTGGTTATAAAAGTTATCAAGATTTTAAAGATAAAGCTACTAGAAAAGAAAAAGTAATGCTCTGGAAAGCTTTAAGAAATGATTTTCGTAAAGGTGCTAGAAAAGATAGAGTTCAAGGAACTTTACATAGACTATATAACACTGAACTTGCAAGACTACTCGATGGCTATATTGATTCAGACCTAGAAGCAGAAGCGGTAGCCCACTCTGGAGAATCAGGATTTAATTCAAGCCAAACACAAGCAAAAGTTTTAGCAAACAGTCACAGGCTTGCTGCACAAATTGGATCGTCAATTAAAAAGCAAAGTGTAGAAGAATTAGAAAGATTAATCCAAGAACAAGGTTGCTTTATTGCAAATACTGAAGATGCAGATGAGTACTTTCAGAAAAAATTTGAAGGTAAAAAAATTGTCGATCTTGGCGAACTTTTTGCTCAAATTCAAGAGAGTAATTCAAAATAACTATCAAAATTGCAAGTACAATATAGTTATATAAACATGAGCAACAGTAATATCAGCGTAGGAAATTTAGCAAAATCAGTAGTTTTAAGTGGATACGAAGCCCTTGGAGCAAATTCAAGAAAACTAAAAGGTGCAATCGAAAAACTTGGCTATGATGCAGTAGCTAAAATCTCAGAGCAAGAACCAGAAATTTGAGATCTTTTATTACAGCTTCATCAATAAGATAAATTATTCTTCCACCATCGACTGAGTTGCGAGCTAATCTGTCTGGATTCCAAGCTACTATGCCATCAGCCTTACCAGCTTCAATCTCTGAGATCATTTCATTGAAAATTTCTCTACCAGGTTTCTTTGCTGTTTTGGATTCAGTGAATTCTTTGATTACATCAAGCTTCTCTTTACGAGCATAGTCTCGAAGTTCTTGAAGCTGGGCTTCAATAGAAAGCATTTGCCTATCCTCTGAGTCAGTGGACTTACGGCAGTATAGGAAGTATTTCATATTGATAATTATAAGAAATTATTTGTAAAATGGCCAGAATTATTCTTCAGTTTCTCTACAGATTATTAGCAAAGACACCTATTAACCTCACATTATTTGTTTGTTCTGGCTGTCGATGTTTAAAAGTGATTCTCCCATTTGCGGCTAGGCTTATATTTAAGTCACAAGGACATTTTTCTCCCGCCTCATCTTTTAAACAAATAATGACATCATTAGAATCAGCACTCGTACCAATTTTAAATTCACATCCTACCTGTCTAGTTTTCTCCACTTGTCTATGATTATCCCTGTATAGAAATTTAAAGGATTGTCCATCATATTCAATGAGTAATACTCCATCTGAAGCAAATTCTAGAAGCAATTGCTCACCCTCTTTAAGTTCAAGTTTCTTTCCAGTATCAAAGATACTAGTATTTTCGTCAAAATTCAAACTATTTATTCCACCTTTCCAGCCCAAAGAATTTAATTCAGTCTTAGGAATACCTAAGCTTTTCATTTCTGTTAAGAGTTGTAATGTTCTTTCATAATTACTTAAATTTCTTTTGATAGTCTCATAATAAATTTTTGCCATAGTTTCATCCCCACCTGAAATTTTCACTATTTCAAAAAGCCTTGCTCTAAAACTATCGTCATTAACTATTTTTAACCATTCTCGTTGTTTAGCTTTATATTGATCTAATTTAGTCGGATCCATTTCACTTAAAATATATGGATATTTCTCACGCAATAGTTCCCTCCCTCTTTTATAAATTTTGTAATTTTCTGGACTATGATGAGTGGTTTCAAAGTCTATCAATACAGGTGTTTGATCATCTTTAAATAAGATGTTACCAGAATTGAAATCTTTAACACCAAATACAAGAGCAAGTATTGAGATTTCAATTCTATCTTGCATCTTCAGGTCGTTAAAAAGTTCCTGATTATTAGATGCTGGGCTAAATCGATTAAGGCATAAAGTATGGTCATCCGCACCAACAGCATAGGCTTCTGTTGTGCTGAGTAGATTTGGGAAGAATTCATTGATAACATTACGTATCAAAAGCTCATTTATTGCTTTTTCTTTCCTATCGCTAATTTTTAAAATCCATGACTCTTCTGAAATGTTAATACGACAAGCCCCAGTATCACCTTTTTCCATCCTAGCTCTGGGAGCTAGAAGCACATTCTCAAGCGAGGTGTTAAATTTCCGTTTGAATTCTTCTGGTGTTAAAAATTGATTCGGTCTATCTAAATTGTGATTTTGTTCTTGTGTTTGATTTCGAGCTATTGATAAGCGCCCCCTTGCTTCCAAATGCTGAGTTGGGCATTGCGCTGAACCAGCTCCAGAAGAATTTTCTGGAGCTGGTCTTATTCTCAATTCTGAGAGGCAACAGGGTCGTATCCTGACAACGGACATAATCGTGCATTACACAATACTCAAAAGCCTTATTTTAAAAGGTGTTTAGCTTGTTGGTAAATATTTTGATGGTTGGATCTGTGATTAATGCTTTTGATTAATCTTATTGCTGTGGAATTAACAATGGTGAAAATAAAGGCCCGTTATTATTGTCTTGTTTATTTTTCGGCTCGACTGGAGCAACAAAAACGGGGGCCTCTTGATCAACTGGTGCCGGTGCATTTTCTGATCTTGCTTCTCTATCTAAGATCATTTGGATTGTAGGTATATAAGCCTTAACTACTTTTGCTAAGAGTCCAAATATTTTTATGTTATTTCCGTCATTGAGCAATTTGCCTCTATCATCATAACTAAGTCTAGGAAGAGAAGACATTGCTTTATGGGCTGTTACTAGTGTTGCTCCAATTGCCCCTGGAAGGCCTTTTCCAACTAATTCTATTACTTCACCATAAGGATCAGTTGTATTTGTTGCTGCAATAAATCTTGGACCTTTTGCAACAGATTTAGGAAGATTGTCTGTTCCGTATGTAATTGGTGCAAGTTCTTGCGTGAGTGCTTCGACGAGGCTGCGCATTCTTGCTGTAAGACTACCTTTTTGTGGAAGTTGATAGACAGGAATCATTGCTGCTGCCTCTTCCATTGCAAGATCAAATTTGGCAACAGCGTTTAGAGCTGAGACACTTCCTTTGGCTCCAGCCATAAAGGCTTCTTCTGCAGCTTGAGTAGCTTCTTCTGCTGTATTTCTGGTTCTACTGTAATTAGTTTCATCAATTTCTGTTTCGAGTGGGTAGTCGACTTCTCTATCTATTTTTCTTACAATTTCTCTGATTAGGTTATAGTCGTTAAGCCCTTGTGCATAGCCCATGTCATAACCCTGAGTCTTAGCAACTTGTTCAAGTGCACTTAGAAGTTGTTTAGAGTTCTTGATTTGATCACTCTTAAGATATGTTTCGATTTCGTTTAAACCTACGACAAGTGTTTTTGCTTGATTTAATGTATCAATCTGCTGTGGGGGAGGTGGCACTTGATCTGGTTTTGTATTTGGTCTTGGCTTTGCGAGAGCTTGTGATATAGGGTCAGGTATTGGATTTATTCTTTCCTGCGGTGCTTGGTTTTGTGCAAGCTCCACTACGCTTGTAGGGTTGGTGTCTGCAGCTAGTCCTGGTGGATTTGCTGTTGCATTTATTGCTGCTGCAGCAGCTGCGACTCCAGTTGTTAAATTTCTAATTGTTTCTCCAATACTCATTGCTTTACTCCTTAATCTATAGAATCCCTGCGAATTAATATAGATAATATCACACATCCAGTAAAGCTACATTAAATTTATCTTATCTTTATTTTGTGGGTTGAGTAGTTATACCTATTACTGTTTCTCTTTGTAATATTCAGCTAAACCTAGCCTTAGTGCTTGTGACAATTCTGTTTGGTCTGCCATGCCTTCGATATCTGCTTCTGTCATCATACGAATGTCATTAGCGTTGGTCATGAAACCAGTTTCAATTAAAATTTTGGCATCAGCATGAGTTCTTCTTAAAATACCTATGGATTCGTGCCTCGTGTCTCTATCTGATTTAATTTTTACCGCGAGTCCTGCTTGAGTTTGCATTGACCCTGCTATTTTGCTCGCTAGCTGGTAACTATCAGATGATTTGTTCTTAAAATCAGCATCGGCAATAAAAATAATCATGCCACTATCACTTGACTTCGAGGACCAGTTTGCATGTACTGAAATTAGAGTAGTTGGTAATTCAGGTTTTTCTTTTTTGGCTGCAGCTATTCCAGAATTAATTCTAGCGATCCTTCCATCGATATCTTCAACCCCGAGGTCTCCGTCTCTTGTTGTAACCACATGAAATTGTTTATCAAGTTCTGGCTTGAAGTGATCTAGTGCAAGCCTTTCTACAACTTCTTCTTCGTCATTGCGTAGGCCGTTGTGAATTGCTATGCTACCAGAATCAAAAATTTTGCCCCATATTTTATGGTCTTTGTGGCTACCGTGACCTGGATCTAAAATATTGTAGTTAATGAAACTATCTGCTTTAGCTGGCTCTGGCAATTTAAGAACAGGAACTTCTTGTGGTTTGGGGATTATGGTTTTGTCTTCAGTCCCTGCTTGTTTAAGATTGACATTACCAGTATTGTCTATTGATAACTTGTCACCTGGTTTAATTGGATGCCCAGGATTGTCTTTATTGAATTGACTATGTAGATATAATGAAGCAGATTCCTTATCAAAAAGATACTGTAATTTACTTGGCACTCTACCACCATTGTCTGTTTTGATTTTTGATTTTAGAGCTTTTAGTGCAGAAATTAATCCATCACCTTGTTTAATTGTATAAATTGAGTTGACCGGAGCTGGTTCCGGCAGATTGATTCGAGGCCTAATTCTAGTTTGTGTATCCCCCATAGATGCTTATACAAGACGCGAAGTGAGCAAGATTTGATAGCTGAAAACCCTAGTTCTTGATGGTTTTACGCATAAAATCACTAACTTGAGGGTCAATAATGATGTCTCTAGCTTTGATTTCACGCTTGAGGTAGAGCTGGTCGAGCTTGCGGCAACGACTAAGGGCGACGTAGGTTTGACCATGAGCAAAGGCACCTCTGCCCATATCAAGCACAACTCTATCAAGAGTTTGTCCTTGTGATTTGTGCACTGTGATTGCCCAGGCAAGTCTAAGCGGGAATTGTTTAAATGAGCTGACAGTTTCTTCGGTGATTTTGTTGCTGTCGCTATCAATGGAGTAGCGTATCTTGTCCCACTTCTCTGGTTTGATTACATGGATCTCACCATCAAGTTCAACTTCAACTTCATTACGACTTAAACTAAAAATAGTTCCAATACTGCCATTGACCCAACGACCTTCTCGGTCGTTTTTTAAAAACATTACTTGGGCGCCTTCTTTGAGCTGTAGTTTTTGTTCTGTAGGATAGGCAGAGGGTTCTAGGTGCCCTTCTATCTTGGCTTTGTATTCGTGTTTCTTACTATGAAGTGCGTTGAGCTTTTCAAGGTTGATTGCTTGCACTGCACTATTGGTGAGCGCAAGAGTGATGAAGTCATTATTTGGCGGCTGGACTTGAGCTCTTTCATTGAGGCTATTTAATAGTGCAGTATCAAACTCGCGAATACGAATGGCATCTAGGATTTCTCTAAACTCCTCATCCTTTTGGCGCATATTTTCTTTGAGTTCATGGATCTCAAGATCAGCTTCTGACCAAACATTGGCGTTGAAGAAATAAAATCCACCATAAACCTCTCTAAGGTATTGCTCTAGGCTTTTGTCAGCGACGACAGGCGGCAATTGATATAGATCACCGAACATAATTATTTGCGCGCCGCCAAACGGCTCACTGCATTGGCGTGCTTGTTTCAGAATGAAATCAATCGCATCCATCAAGTCAGCTCTTACCATTGAAATCTCATCGATGATAACGGTGTTGATCTTATTAAAGAGTTTTTTGCTTTCTTGACTTACTTTAAGTTGTTTTTTATCAATGAAACCAGTTGGTTTGATTTTAAAGAATGAATGAATTGTTTGACCGCCGATATTGAGCGCTGCAACGCCTGTAGGTGCCACAACTACTAATTCTTTGCTGCTGGAGTTTTTGAGCTCTTGTAGTAGGGTTGATTTACCAGTGCCGGCTTTACCAGTGATAAAAACATGTTGATTGGTATTTTCAATTAGCTCTCTGAGCTTTTCTTGTTCTTGATTGAGTTTTAGCGTAGTGTCTTGCACGAGAGTGGTCATATAACAATTTTAGCAGGTTTTGGGGCTTGGTTTCTGAAGCTGCGTTTTGGCGCAAATGGAGATCCCGGGTATCGTCATTTTTAAGAATTGGCTTGTCGCGTAGCTGCTTGAAATTTATTGGCTAATTCATACATATAGTCTCTGTGTTTAAGCAGCTCTGGTAAAGTATTTGTGAATTTTTTTAGGTATTTCTTCTTATTAAATTGAACATCGTGCTCATTTGCTATTTTAATGATGTTTTTAAAGGACACTAAAATACTACTACATCTGCTGCTGATATAACCAAATGAGCGTTTAACTAGATCTCTCAATTTTGAATCTATTAAGCGATCTTTAGTAATCATCTGAAAAGCTATCTCACTAGACTTTTGTCCATCGTCTAGAACTTTATCTGGTAAATAACGAGATACTTTTGTATAGATTTGATTTAATTGTGTTTTGGTTTTTTCTATCGCAGCCTCTCTGTTAGTTCCTGCTAAATGAACTAAGTCATATAGATTATCGAATATTGATTTGGAATGTTTATAGACTTGTTCTAATATATTTTTCTCGAGACCTTTTTTGTCAAAATCCTCAAGAACTGAGATATATCTTATTGCACGTCTGTTAGATTCTGCTTCAAAAGAGCCTTTATAATCATCGAGAACACCTTTAGTTAATTTATCGAATTCTTCTGTGAAAATTTTTCTTTGGTTTTCTTGATTTAATGGAATCAAGCCGAGTTTTTTTCTTTGGTTAGCAAGTATAATATCGGCTATTTCAAGTAAAGATATGACGTAATCATGCATTTAGATATTGTAGCTTATCTAGACCGGGTTATTGTTATTCAAAGCCATTTTTTAATTGTCTTTGGGTTTATTTCCCCGATGTTCTTGATTAATCAAGCATTGTTTTAAGCCCAGGCTGGGTCTTATGAAGCAGGGCTGCTGAATTCATAAGCATAGCAGCTGTTCCAGACTCGCCGTTAATACCATTCGGGATATCAATTATTAATGGAGCTGCGTTTTCAAGCTCAAGCACTAAGTGATCGTTGTCACTTGCTTGAGAAGAAGCAATAAACAACAACTCTATGCTTTGTTTGTCCTTGGTGATGCATTTAGCCTCTTGGTGAATGCCTTGAACAATAGCATCAGCTTCGATTGCTTTGATATTTTCTTCATAACTATCAACTGTCCAATTGAAATAATGCAAAAGCATATCCACGCTTTGTCTAAAGCCGACATGTCCGATTCGTCCTTCTGCTTGTTTGTTTTTGAATTCATTTAGACTTAGTCCTAGACCGACTTTGTCTTGGAAAGTCACGCGGCGATTAGCAGTGTCAATATGACGAGTGTATTTAATGGCTTTGACATTGAGTACAGCTTTGCTGCAAACCGTAATCAAATAATCCATCAAGAAACCTGGATTGATACCAGTGCCAAGTAATTGAACACTGTTTAATTTAGCCAGTTGATCAAGTTCTCCAGAGAGCTGAGGATGACTATAATAAGGGAAGATCAATTCTTCACAGCTTGAGACTATATTTACTTTGTGTTTGATTACTGTGACTAGTGTATCTTTAATTTGACTAAGAAGTGAGCTAGTTGTAATAAAAACCAAATCAATATTCTTGAGCTTCGCTTCAAGATCGTCGCTCACTGCAATCCCTGCGATACTCAATCCTTGTTTGCTTGGATCGCTGTCAATGAGTGCGGTTAATTCAAACCTCTGGTCTTCTATTAATTTACCGGCGAGGTTTTGTCCAAGGTATCCTAGTCCGATGATTGCAACTTTGAGTTTCATGATTTTTGTAAAGCCATTTTGCGTAATCTCTCACCTTCAACAATAGGATAGGCAGCGAGTCCAGCAAGAGACAAAGGTATAACTAATTTGAGTCCATGCTCGCCTGCAAAGATAAGGTAGAACTGGGCAGCAGCAAATATAGAGCCGCCAATACGCATCATTATGCTTTCGCGCATAAAACCAAAAGCGATCTTGGAAAGTCCATCAATAAAGCTAGAAAACGCAAGTGCGCGCACTGAGATAGTGGTCCATAGCCCAGCAATCTCAATATAGCTCTGGCTTTTGTCATAGACTCCCAAATAAGCAAGTAGTTCAAAAATTGCAATAATGAATAACGGACTTGCTGAAATCACTCGCATCAATGATGAGAAGAATTGAGAACGAATCGCATCTGTAGTAAAGACTTTGAAATTGCCCTTCTTGATTTCTTGCAGCATTTCTTTAGAACGGATGAGAGTTTCTTTGGCAACTGTACTCAAGTAAGAAACCAACCTTGTAATAAAGCTCTCTTTGCTTTTAGTTCCAAGTCTTTCTGTCTCAGAAGCATATTGGTCTGGATGATACTTCACAAGTGCTTCATAGCTGTAATCTACTTTAATTAAACTAACAAAAAGTCCTTCACGGAATGCTTGTCCAATAGGCATGGTTGCAAAATAATTTGTAACAACGATGCCAAGAATCCCGCTACTTATAAGAACTCGCCATTGAGGCATGTAAACCATCAACAGCGGTACGTTTTGCAGACCACAACTGGCGAGCATGATTTGATTGAGAGTTTCATATAAAGGATGATTAAAAATTACAGAGAGAGCAGTTAAGATCCCCATGCTAAATGATAAATAACCAAAAAATTCATTGAGAATAATGCGAGGGTCTTGGATGCGGATTGAGATTTCTTGTGTGAGAGGCATAAGGTTTTATTCTAGCTTAGCTTCGACTACGATTATTGTTAGCTCGATTAAGCACTAAACTAAAAAACAACCAAATTCCCAATATAGAGCCGCAAATAGTCAGATACATAACAGCAATATCAAGCCCCAGCAGGTATGTACCTATTAGCCCGGCGATGAAAGTAACTCCATAAAAAAGATAGTTGATTTGTTTATGGCTAAAGCCTCTATCAAGTAGTTGATGATGAAGATGTTCTAGGTCTGGTTTCATAATTGGTTTGTTTTTGCTAGCACGACGGAGAATAGCAAGAGTGATATCAATTAAAGGTAAAACGAAAATCAAAACAATAATCGGCGAGAGAGTAACGACTGTTACTTTTTTGGTGAGACCAATGCAAGAAATGCAGGCAAGTAAGAAGCCAAGCAAGTATGCGCCGTTGTCCCCTAAGAAGATCCTGGCTGGATTAAAGTTGTAACGTAGAAATCCAAAACAAGCGCCAGCAAGAGTAGCTGCAAGAATCGCTCCAGCTGGTTGATTAAGAATTGGACTTAGATTGATCGCCCAACTAGCGGCACAACAAATTATTGTCACACCAACAGCAAGCCCATCGATGCCATCTATCAAGTTGATGGCGTTAGTGATTGCCACCATAAAGATCACTGTAGTAATCAAGCTAGCAATATCATCAAGCGGCACTGCTGCAATTCTGGCATGATCAATATAGTGAATTGGGTTAGCGAGAAACTCGATTCTTACATTCATCAACCAAGCTGTTACGGCTGCAAGCACTTGACCTGCAAGTTTGATTGGAGCAGGGATTGGTTTAAGGTCATCAAATAATCCAATAAAAAAAATAATCAAGGCACCAGCTATCATGCCCTCAAGTTCAAGATGTACAACTCCAGATGGTGTGTAGCGACCATAGACTATCAGGTAAAAACCGATTGTACTAATCAATGCAATTAAAATAGCAATACCGCCGAGTCTTGGGATATTAGGATAGGCTCTACCCTCGCCTCTGTCCACCAGTTGCAGCATACTGGCACGTTCTTTGATAAACGGTGTGATAGCAAGACTAATCAAACAGGCAAGAACAAAGCCAATGGGCTGAGAGCTTGAAAGCTCGGTTACAGAATTGAAGCTGGTCTCAAGGAAATTCATCTTGTCTATCCAGATCACTAACAAAGCATTGTTTGGAAGATATCTAAGCTAAATTATAGCTTTCTTTTGCTAAGCCTTGGGCAAGTTCTTTGATAGTTTGTAAACAATAATTCAGAGAATCAATTGAAATAGTATAAGGAGGCATGAAGTAAAGCACATTGCCAAGGGGTCTGAGAAGGATTTGCTTCTCCAAAAATGCTTGGGTGAGTTTGGGTCCCAGCTCTGAAAGATAACTAGTATCTGTGTTAAATTCAATTACGCCAATTGCTCCCATTATTCTTACGTCTTTGACGCAATCAAGTTGGATCAGTTCAGGAAGTTCTTTTTGCATCACCATGTTGATATAGTTTACGTCCTTGAGCCTATCTTCTTTGATATAAAGCTCAAGACTTGCGAGTGCCGCAGCACAACTCAGTGAGTTGCCGGTATAGGAGTGACCATGAAAAAATGTTTTGGATGCTGATTTAGAATGAAAGGCTGAATAAATCTCTTCAGTACACACAGTAAGTCCCATTGGCATATAACCACCAGTGATTCCTTTGGAGAGTGCAATGATATCCGGTACGATTGCTGCTTGCTGGCAAGCAAAGTCACTACCCGTTCTACCAAAGCCCGTGAAAACCTCATCGGCAATAATAAATATGCCGGCTTGATCAGCTAAGCGTCTGAGCTTTTGCAAAAATACAGGTCTATGGAATTTCATGCCACTAGCTGCTTGGACTAGCGGTTCTATTATAATTGCTGCAATTTCACCGGGGAAGTGATTCATCAAAATAGTAATTTGTTCAAGAGCTTTTTGTTCAGCAAGTTCTCTTGCTTCTTCTTTAACCATTTGTCTTTCAACAAAGTTGAGTTTTTGATTTGGGTTTATTAATTTAGGGCTCGGTGAATCAACGAAGTTCACAGGGAACATGAGCTTTTTAAAAGCTTGATGAAATATCGGTGTACCGCCAATTGACATTGTGCCAATTGTGTCCCCATGATAACTATCTTTAAATGCAATAATACGATGACGTTTAGTTTGTCCTTGATTCTGCCAGTACTGAATCGTCATCTTGATTGCAACTTCTACAGCTGTTGAACCATTATCCGAAAAAAATGCTTTGCTCAATTGTCTTCGTTTCTCTGAATGTAGCTCTAGCTTGGGTAACAAAGGTAATAGTTTTTCTATTAATCTAATAGCCGGCTCATGAGTGAATCCAGCAAAAACTACTTGCTCATGTTTATCAAGTTGCTCTTTGATTTTGCTATTGATGTATTCATTGCAGTGTCCGTGGATATTTACCCACCAAGAACTTATGCCATCAATTAGTTTGATTTCTTGTCCGTCTTCATTTTCTATAATTATAAATTCGTCTTTCGCTCTTTTGACAAGTAGCGGCTTGTCAGTGATTGCGTGTTGGGTATATGGATGCCAAATATGTGCTTGATCTATTTGCCACAGTTCTTTTGCCATGGGTTTATTTTAGCATCCCCGGTTTTGTATTGATGGTTGAGGAAGAGCTTTGACTCTCTGGCGGAGGGAGATAGTGTGAGTTTGTTCTGTTAAAATTAGTAGGAATTAGCTTTGTCCGCATTTGCCGTTAGGACAAGAATCTTGAGATTTATCGTCATCTTTGCTTGCGACTTCGTTGCCATCGCCATCTTTTTCTTTTTCTTTGTCATCGCTTTCTTTTGTTTTGGAGCTTTCGCCGAGACCAGCAAACATTTTGCCAAGATCTACTCCTCCTGGTGGTGTCGCTTGAATTTGTGGACCAATTGCTCCGAAGCCTGGACTAGAAAAAGCATTTGCAAGTAACTGCTGTCCTATTTTAGCTCCTGTAAAAGTAGTATCGGCATTATTCTCCGGCGCTGTTTTCTTGGCGATTTCTGCCCCAACGATTTTAGCGTTAGGTCCCTTAGTAAGAGCAGAAGCTCTTGTCACTTTAGCTGGTACTGCTGCAGTACCACTTGTCCCGCCGAGTCCTGTTGTATTGTTTGCTGTCATGATCTTATTACCTCAGTAACATTGGATCATATTGATATTAAGATCTAGTTATCCGTCTTCGCG